>JBHHYQ010000209.1:0-1504 GCA_046757595.1 Candidatus Omnitrophota bacterium | reverse complement strand
GTCCGTATCCTCCGCCACCTCCGCAGCGGTGCGCTCGGCCATGTACTGACGGTATTCCTGGAAAGAGCGATCGGATCCGGAGCGATCGAGCAGCGTCGAGCAGCCCGTCAGGTCCAGGCCGAAGAGAATCGCCAAGAGCGCCGAGGCGCTCCGAGCGGATCGATCATTTGTCAGATGCATAGCGACCTCCCCTCTCCAGGTCCCCGTGCTTGCGGGAATAGACATAAAAGGCCTTCTTCCCCGCGGCCGTATCCAGGCTCAAGGGATACCCACCCCGCAGCACATTATCCAGAAATGTCTGCCGGGCATAGAGGTTAAACTCCCGCAAGGCGCTGCGCGTATCCAGGTTATCCTCGATAGCCCTGATTATCCCCTGGTTCTCCTCGCGCTTGCGCGCAAGGAACCCGTCGTTCAATATCTTGTCCACGCAGGGCAAAAGCCATTCCTTGTTACGGGAATACCCGAGCAAAGAAGAAACCACCTGCCCCTGCCCCGGCCGAAGATAAAACCCGGCATAACTCATAGCGCAGGGCATACGGCTCTCCCGGCCCTGGGCCTCCATCCTGGCCCTGAACTTGGCCGCAGACACGAAGCTGCGCGGATAAGAAAGGTCCCCGCCACCGAACAAAAACTGCGGGTCGACGATTAGGTCCAGCAGCTGCGTCCGCCCCTCTCCCCCGCGCCGCCGCGACGAGCCGTCGCGGCGCAAAAAGGCAAAGTAAAAGTTCCCCCCGTCTATAAACAATGTCTCGGGCCGGTCCCGGGGGTCCACGCTGAGGTTATAAAAGGCAATCCTGCCCTTTCCCTGCCCCGCGCGGCAACCACTGCCGCCCGGCGGCAATATCTGCGTCTGCATCCAGGCCTGAATAGTGCGGCTCATCTTCTTGAGGAAAAAATCCCCGGTGCCATAGGGGACGACCTTGGGCAGGCCATCCACCACCTCTATATCTATGCCCTGCGAGCCCAAATTCGTCCAGGCGGCCTCGCGCGCCAGGGCCGCCACCGGTTCATTGGGCAGGGTCCAATAACGCACCTCGCTCTTGATGCCCAGATCGCGGTTTATCTCCTCTATCTCCAGCTCATAAGAGCTGATCTTCATCCGGCGCCTGACCTTAAACCGCCGGTTCTCCGGGCCGTCCTGAAACGGCTCGTAATACAAGGTACCTTTGCCTTTCTCCCGCCTAATTTTGAGAAATGTCCTAAACCCCTGGACCGAGGCCAGCTCCCAGGCACGGTCCGCGGGCAGGAACTCGGCAATGGCCGAATTCTTGTCTTTAGTCCCCAGGCTGACAACCCCCTGCCCACGGTTGACATAAAACACCCACATCGGGATACCCCACGGCCCGGCAATCCCGGGGAAAAAACTGGCAAACGGCTTGGCCCGCTCATACCCCTCGATAACAAACCTTCCCTGCCTATCCAAATAATACCGCATAAGCCTTAATGTCAAAAATAATGTTATTAACCCTTGACTTGTTAATGAGACATTTATAAGCCGTCTTTT
>JBHHYQ010000208.1:0-1548 GCA_046757595.1 Candidatus Omnitrophota bacterium | reverse complement strand
ACATCGCCTAACGAGGTGATATTTTCCAATGTCCTGATAACCGAGGGCCGGCCTTACTGGTTGGGAGACGGCCGCGATATCCCGGAGAAGGGGGTCAATTATTCCGGAAAATGGCATAAAGGCAAAACAGACGAGAAAGGAAAAGAGATTACCCATTCCCACAAGAACGCCCGCTATACCGTTGGCCTCTCTGCGTTTAAAAATGCCGATAGCCGCATAAACGACCCCGGGGGGGTCGCGATTAACGGGGTAATCTACGGGGGCAGAGACAGCGACACATCCCCGCCGTTGCAGCAGTCTTTCGATTGGCAGCACGGGGTAATAACTATGGCCGCCTCTTTGGAGTCGGAGACGACCGCGGCGACACTGGGCCGGGAAGGCGTGCGCCAGTTCAACCCGATGTCCAACCTGGACTTTTTGTATATCCCCCTGGGCAGATACATCGACAATTACCTAAAGTTCGTCGAGGGTATTGCCTTGCCGCCGCCTATCTTTTCCGTAAATTACTTTATCAGGGGAAAAGACGGGCAATATCTCACGGCGATGGAGGATAAACGGGTTTGGCTGAAATGGGCCGGACTGCGGGTAGAGGGAGAGGCAGGGGCGATTGAGACGCCCACGGGGTATATCCCCGAATACGAAGACCTGCGCAGGTTATTTCGGGATGTCCTGGATAAAGATTACGATAAGCAAGATTACGACCAACAGTTTGTCCTGCGGGTCGAGGAAAACCTAAGAAAGATAAAAAGGATTGGCGATATTTATAAGACGCAGGTGGCAGATGCGCCTGAGGTCTTGTTTGAGGCCCTGGACAAACAGGCAGCGAGATTAAAAGATGTAAAGGCAAAATATGGAGACTATGTCTTGCCCGGGAAGTTCATTTGATTTGTCTCTTTTGCGAAGGGAAAAAGGAGATTTGACCAACCGATGACTTCTTTCAAACAGATAAAGCCGGAGGCGATAACGGATAACCCGTTTAAGCTGGTGGGGGCGGACTGGATGCTTATTACCGCCGGGACCATAGATAAGTATAATATGATGACTGCCAGCTGGGGAGGGTTTGGCGTGCTCTGGCACCAAAATGTCTGCTTTTGCGTCATTCGCCCCCAGCGTTACACCTACGAATTTATGGAAAAAGGCGAATACTTCAGCCTTTGCTTTTTCCGGGAGAAATACCGCCATATCCTGGAATTCTGCGGGTCCAATTCCGGACGGGATGTGAATAAGACGGAAAAGGCGGGACTGACACCGATAGAGGGAGAGTTCGGGGCGGTATATTTTCAACAGGCAAAGATGGTGATAATCGCCAGAAAGATCTACCACCAGCAAATCGACCCCGCCAACTTTGTCGACCCGCAAATAGAAAACAACTACCCCAATAAGGATTATCACCGAATGTATGTAGGCAAGGTAATTCGTGTTTTGCTAAACTCGCGCTCCGGTTAAGTTGACATCTACGGTTCAACCGCAGATGTCAACTTAACTTATCAACCCTTGGAAATCAAAAAAGATATTTATTTGGTGGGTGGCATAGACTGGGGGTTGCGT
>JBHHYQ010000207.1:0-1570 GCA_046757595.1 Candidatus Omnitrophota bacterium | reverse complement strand
TTATGGGTTTGAGAAATATCCCGACGGGGGGAAAGGTTATTGAATATCAACCCCAATATCTTTATCCCCCGCGCCCGCAGGCACTCTATGGTAAGCAGGGTATGATTTATCGTCCCCAAACCCGCAGCAGCAACGACAACCGCCGGCAGGCCCAAGTCCTGGATTAAATCCAGGATAAAATATTTAGCGGCCAAAGGCGCCAAAACTCCGCCCGCCCCCTCTACGACCATAAATTCGTGCCTGAGCGACAACTTCCGGTATGCCTGTTTAATCCTGGCCGGGCTAAACCGCACCCCGGCCCGAGGCAAGGCAATAGACGGGGCGCAGGCATAAGGGGAAAACATCGGCAGCACCAAAGACAGGCTGTCTTTTGCCCCTGCCGCGCGCATCAATCTCCGGGCATCCCGCCCCCCGCACTGCACGGGTTTCATTACCCCGCAGTCGATGCCATATCGCCTCAACCCACGCGCGATTAAACAGGCAATCACGGTCTTACCTACATTGGTATCCGTGCCCGTAACGAATATCCCCCCAGCCCCAACCATTATTAGAACTATCGAGGCTTAGCCTCGATAATCTGCGAGACACGAGATCATTGCTGTTTAGACATCTGCGTCTTTATCTTTTTTTCGATATCGTTCAATATCGCGCTGTGTTCTTTTAGGTACTTGCGCACCGCCTCCCGGCCCTGGCCGATCTTTTGCGAATTATAGGAAAACCAGGCCCCGGACTTTTCCACTATTCCCTTAACCACGGCCAGGTCTAAGACATTGCCGGTGCGGGATATACCCTCGTCATGCAATATCTCGAACTCCGCCTCTTTAAACGGCGGGGCAACCTTGTTCTTGACCACCCGCACGCGCACCTTGCCACCGACAATGCTATCCCCGTCTTTAATCGAGGCGATCCTGCGCACATCCAGGCGCACCGACGAATAAAACTTGAGCGCCCGGCCTCCTGTGGTCGTCTCCGGGTTGCCGAACATCACCCCGATCTTCATCCGTATCTGGTTGATAAATACGACACAGGTCTTGGACCGGTTTATCGCCGCGGTAAGCTTGCGCAGGGCCTGAGACATCAGGCGCGCCTGCAGCCCCATATGCGAATCGCCCATTTGTCCTTCTATTTCCGCCCGAGGCGTCAGCGCCGCCACGGAGTCAATGACAATTAGGTCCACGGCATTGGAGCGCACCAAAGTCTCGGCAATCTCCAATGCCTGCTCTCCCGTATCCGGCTGAGATATCAATAAATCATCCAACCTCAGCCCTATTTTTTTGGCGTAAGTAGAATCGAAGGCGTGCTCGGCATCAATAAACGCTGCGGTCCCTCCCTGTTTTTGCACCTCGCAGATAGTGCTTAAGGTAAGCGTGGTCTTGCCCGAGGCCTCGGGGCCAAAGATCTCTATTACCCGCCCCCGCGGCAACCCGCCTACACCCAAGGCAAAATCCAAAGACAATATTCCGGTAGGTATGGCCGGGACATCCATCTTCACCCCTTCGGACATCTTCATAATCGACCCCTTACCGAATTGCTTCTCTATCTGGGCCAGGGCCAACTCCAGGGCCTTGCG
>JBHHYQ010000206.1:0-1629 GCA_046757595.1 Candidatus Omnitrophota bacterium | reverse complement strand
CACGGCAAAATAACAGATATAGTCGAAAATCCCTAACAGGGGAAGGGCTTTTTTTTATTTGACTTCTGTCGCAATATGAGTTACAATTCACCCCTTCCACCCGAAGGGCAGATTTTTCTTGACACTATCTTGAAGATAAGGTATTATGATATGGTAATGAAAAAAATAATCTGTAATGAAATAATGTATTATGGAATGGCATAAGGAGACCAGAGAAAAGTTTCGGGCGATGGTGGAGAAGATACCGATATTCCACCGTCGAATAACCGAAAATGTGGTGGTCAAAAAGGCGCAAGAGAACGCCCGTTCCCGCGGGGCATCCTGTATAGAGGAGATAGACATCGTCTCGGCGTTTTTCTCCGGGGTCCCCTCGCCGTTTTATGCGATGATGGTGCGGCTCCTGGAGCAAAACGGGTTCGATTATAAAAAATACGGTTTTCCGGCTTCAGGCTGCAAGCAACAAGCCGCAGGCTAAAAAGCCTGCAGCCTGCAACCTGTAACCTAAAATGATAACAGTCATCGGCGGGGGGGCAATTGGGGGGATAATCGGTGGATATCTGCGTTTGAAGGGAAAGGATGTCTGTCTGCTGGGGCGTCCGGCCTCGGTCAAGGCGATAAAAGACAACGGGTTGACGATTACCGGGATAAGGGGAGAGTTCAATGTAAAGATAGAGGCGCGGGAGAGATTGACGGCCCGGCCCCGTCTGGCCATATTGGCTACCAAGACCCAGGACCTGGGGCAGGCAATAGACGATAATATAAGTTATCTTAAAGATTGCCTGGTGTTGACCGTGCAAAATGGCCTGCAGGCCGACGCTATCGCCGCAAGGTATCTTCCTGCCGGGAACCTTATCTCGGGGATTGTGATGTTTGGGGCAACTTATCTTGCCCCGGGCAAGATAGTGCATAATTTCGCAGGAGAGATAATTCTCGGAGGTGTTGGGGGAGCCGCGGCAACGGGACGGGATTATGCCTGGGCCAAAGAGACATTGTCCGGCATCTTTCCCGTAACGGATACGAAGAATATCCGCGGAATGAAGTATCTGAAGTTATTCCTAAACGCCAACAATTGCCTGCCGGCGATATTGGGGTTGAGTATGCAGGAGGTATTTGCCGATTTGCAAATCAGCAGGATAGCCTTAAATATCTGGAAAGAAGGGTTGCATATAATCGAGGCATCGGGTATAATATTAGAGTCTCTGCCGGGTTTTCCCGCAGAGCGGATAAGCAATCTGGTCGGGATGCCGGGGCAGGAGGGGGCAAAGGTCTTTTCCCGGATTATGCGCGGCCTGAGCAAAGACCCTTTGGACGGCTCTATCCTCCAGAGCATAAAAAGGGGCCGCCCCTCGGAGATAGACTACATCAACGGAGAGTTCGTGCGCCTGGCTAAAGAAAACAATCTCCCGGCGCCGCTGAACGAAAAGATGGTAGAGATGGTGCATTATGTGGAGAGGCAGGGAAGGTTTTTCAGTAAAGAAGAGTTGGTAAGTCGCGCGTAATTCGTCGTGCGTAATTCGTCGTGCGTATTGCGTCGTGCGTCGTGCGTCGTGCGTCGTGCGTCGTGCGTCGTGCGTAAAAAACAGCAATATAATTAGTCCCCGAAGGGGACTAATTATATTGAAAGATTGC
>JBHHYQ010000205.1:0-1706 GCA_046757595.1 Candidatus Omnitrophota bacterium | reverse complement strand
GGGCGCGGTCGATAATCTTGTCGTCGATGTCCGTAATATTACGGACAAAACGGACATCGTAACCCTTATAGGCCAAATACCGTTTAACCAGCTCGAAGGTGAACAGGCTGCGGCTATGCCCGATATGGCAAAGGTCGTAAACCGTAACCCCGCAGGCATACATCTTTACCCGGCCCGGTTCAAGAGAGACAAACTCCTCCTTTTTCCCCGTCAGGGTATTGTATATTTTCAAAGGCATTGGATAAATTAAAGCGCCCGGACAAAATAATGTTACAAAAGTGACATTGTCATTTTTGTAACATTATTTTGTCGCAGACAATCTTTCTATCTTCCGTTCCAATTCCTCAATATTCTGCAAGATGGGGTCGATGATATGGATGTGGTCCAAATCGATATCTATCTTTTTGCCGTCTTGTTTGGTAATCCTGCCGGGCACGCCTACGACCGTGGAATTATGGGGAACATTCTTTATCACCACGGCATTGGCCCCGACATAGGAATTATTGCCTATGCTAATATCTCCCAATATCTTTGCCCCGGCGCCGATAACGACATTGTCGCCTAAGGTCGGATGGCGCTTGCCCCTCTCCTTGCCGGTCCCACCCAAGGTTACCCCCTGGTAAAGGGTAACATTCCTGCCGATTACCGAGGTCTCGCCGATAACCACACCGGCGCCGTGGTCGATAAACAGGCCCCGTCCTATCTTTGCCCCGGGGTGTATCTCTATTCCCGTAAGCAACCTGGCGAGCTGAGAGATTATCCGCGCCAACAAGGCCATCTTCAGCCCTAATAAAAAATGCGCCAGACGATAGGCTATGAGGCTATGCAACCCCGGATAGAGCAATATCACCTCCAGGGGGCTGCGCGCCGCAGGGTCCCGTTCCCGCGCCGCAGCAATCTCCGGCCGAAACAATGTCCATACCGCGGCAACTGTCGCGGCAACCACAAACAATAAAAACACCGGTCCTCCCATAATATCAAACCTCCCGGCCGCAGGCCTTAGCCAGGGCCTTTAACTCCCGCATCAGGACGGCAAACCTTTGGGGAAGCAAAGACTGCCCCCCGTCGGAAAACGCCTCCTCCGGCCTGCGGTGCACCTCGATAAGCAACCCGTCGCAACCCGCGGCCACCCCGGCCTTAGCCAGGGGGGCGACCAAGTTCCATCTGCCCGCGGCGTGCGACGGGTCGACGATTATCGGCAGATGAGAGAGCTCCTTTACCGCAGGCACCGCGCTGACATCCAGTGTATTACGCGTCCAATCCTCAAAGGTGCGGATGCCCCGCTCGCAGAGCATAACATTTAAATTTCCCCCGGAGAGGATATACTCGGCGCTCATCAACAGGTCTTTTATCGTCGAGGCCAGGCCGCGTTTCAACATAATCGGCTTTCTCGTAAGGCCGACCTCTTTCAATAGGTTGAAGTTCTGCATATTGCGCGCCCCAATCTGCAGTATATCGGCATACCTCTCCACCATCTCCACATCGCGGGTGTCCATCGCCTCGGTTACTATCGCCAGGCCCAGCTCATCGCCTACCTCCCGCAGATATCGCAACCCCTCCTCCCCCAGGCCCTGAAAACTGTAAGGAGAGGTGCGCGGTTTGAATGCCCCGCCGCGCAACACGGTTGCCCCGGCCTGCTTGACCTTTTTGGCTATCTCATAAAGACAGTCCTTATTTTCTACGGAACAAGGGCCGGCCATAACCAC
>JBHHYQ010000204.1:0-1765 GCA_046757595.1 Candidatus Omnitrophota bacterium | reverse complement strand
GTAGGCAAGGCGCGCGGCCCATCCACTGGATGGGCGCCCCGCGGGGTACCCGGACGAAAAGGACGAGCCGGTCCCAAAGTACTGACCTATTTTAATCCGGGTGTCAATAACGGAGCTCTTGTGTATGCCTTATAGCCGTTCTTGAGAGCTAAGCAGCTGATAGCGCCGCAATGCCCGGAAGGGCCTTGCCTTCCAGGTACTCCAGGCAGGCCCCGCCGCCGGTAGAGATATGCGACATCTTATCCTCCAGGCCGAAACAGGCAATCATCGCCGCGGTATCCCCGCCGCCGATAACCTTTGTCGCCTCCAGGCCGGCGACAAACTCGGCCACGCGGAAAGACCCCTGGCTAAACTCGGCGACCTCGAATATCCCCAGCGGCCCGTTCCAAAGCACGGTCCTGGCCTTAGATAAGGAACGGCAAAAGTTATCCACGGTCCGAGGGCCGATATCCACGCCCATAAACCCCGCGGCAATATCCCCCTCCACGGTCTCTATCTTCTCCGGCCGCTCGACCTTATCTACCACGAGATTATCTACGGGCAAGGATATGTTTACGGCTTTGCCCCGGGCCTTACGCAATATCTCGTCGGCAACGCCTACCCTCTCGGCGTCCAGTTTGGAGGCGCCGATAGCCAGGCCGCGGGCCTTAAGGAATGTATAACACATCCCCCCGCCGATAATAATCTCGTCTACCTTATCCAGCATATTCTCGATTAACAATATCTTGTCCGAGACCTTGGCCCCGCCCAGGATAAGGACAAAGGGGCGATCCGGGCAGGCCAATATCCGCCCCAAATATTCCATCTCTTTGGCCAGGAGAAGGCCGGCTACGGCCGGCAGGAAATGGGTAACGGCCTCGCAGGAGGCGTGGGCCCGATGCGCCGCGCCAAAGGCGTCGTTGACAAAGACATCGGCCAACCCGGCAAGCTGCCGGGCAAACTCGCGGTCGTTCTTTTCTTCCTCCGGATGAAACCTCAGGTTCTCCAGAAGGACAACCCTCTCTCCCGCCTCGCCGATAGCGCGCCCTACGTCCTCTCCCAGGCAATCATCCAGCTTCCTCACCCCCTCGCCCAATAATTCTTCCAGCCTTATCCCCACCGGCGTAAGCCGAAACGCCTCCGCTACTTTCCCTTTGGGCCGCCCCAGGTGGCTGATAAGGATAACCTTGCCTGCCCCCCGGTCCAGGCAATACTTAATCGTGGGCCGGGCGGCGCGGATACGCCTGTCGTCGGTAATGTTGCCCTGCTTATCCAGGGGCACATTGAAATCCACGCGCATCAACACCCGCTTAGCCTTAAGGTCGATGTCTTTTACGGTTAACTTGTTCATTTTAATTTCAAGGAAGGTAAATAGGGAGACTCCGGCCTGGCAGATATAGAACGTCTTAACGGATCGATTATCAAGTCCAGTCTCTCCAGGACAATCTGGCCCAAAAGAGGCTCACAGCCCGGAGGTCCCACCAGGCAATCCGTTTTCATTCTCCGGTTGAACACATTGAGCGAAAGCGTTCCCGCTACATCCATCTCCTCCTTTTGGTCGTTAGCCAGGGTTACGATTACCCTATCGATTATTTTCAACCCCAATGCCTCTACCATATCCTGGGGAAGCAGAATCATCACCGCCCCTGTATCGACCATTGCCTCTGCTTCTATCCTGCGAACATCGGCCTTGCTTACCTTGCCTTGCTCGCAAAGAAAGACATCCCCATCGTTTTCCAGGGTTATTTTAACCCTTACCTCTCCCATATCAACCTCCCTTGCCCCC
>JBHHYQ010000203.1:0-1791 GCA_046757595.1 Candidatus Omnitrophota bacterium | reverse complement strand
CTTAAATCAAGTCCGGGGATGGCCAAACGAAGCCCCTGTCTGAGCAGCGCAACCCTACTATCCATCTCCTCCGCCCTCCCACCCCACCACTCCGCGTTCATTTTCCACCATCTTTCTCCATCCAGGGCATCATCTCCCGCAACTTCCGCCCCACATCCTCGATAGGATGGCTATCGCCCTCCTCCAATAATTTATTAAACAAGGGGCGTCCAATAGCGTTTTCCCTGATCCATTCCCGGGCAAACTTCCCCGAGACTATCTCCCTAAGCATCCGCTTCATCCGCTTTTTGGTGCGGGCATCGATTACCCGGGGGCCGCGCGTAAGGTCGCCGTAACAGGCGGTATTGGATACGGCGCGGCGCATCCCGGAGATACCCCGCGCCTGGATTAAATCCGTTATCAGCTTTAGTTCGTGTAAAACCTCGAAATAGGCAATCTCTTTATTGTATCCGGCCTCTACCAAGGTCTCGAAGCCGGCCTTAATCAATGCCGTCACCCCGCCGCATAACACCATCTGTTCCCCGAACAAGTCCGTCTCCGTCTCCTCGGCAAAGGTCGTTTCTATTACCCCGGCGCGCGTGCCGCCGATGCCGCGAGCATAGGCCAGGCCGATATCTTTGGCCCGGCCCGAGGCATCCTGATGCACGGCCAAAAGGCAGGGCACACCCTTGCCCTCTTTATACATCTTACGCACCAAAGCCCCGGGCCCCTTGGGGGCGACCATCAAGACATCTATCTTTTTCGGCGGCTTGATCTGGCGAAAGCGAATATTGAACCCGTGCGAAAACATCAACACCTTGCCTTTTTTCAAATGTTTGCGAATGCAATTCTTGTAAAGATCGGCCTGAAGATGATCCTGTATCAGGACCTGGATAACATCGGCCTGCCGCGCCGCCTCTTGCGCCGAAACCGGAGAAAATCCGTCTTCTTGGGCCCGCGCCCAGTTAACGCCGCCCTCGCGCTGGGCAACGATGACATCCAGGCCGCTATCCTTCAGGTTCAACGCCTGCCCCCGCCCCTGTATCCCGTAACCGATAATGGCAATCTTTTTCCCCCGTAACACATCCAAATTCGCATCTCCATCATAATAAACTTTTAGCCCCATATCGCGCTCCTTTCATTATTCTTGCGCTACTTATACCTAATCCAATATTTTTCCATATTTTTATCGGAAAACCTGATAATATTATATCAAAATATTTCAGTTTGTCAAAACATTCCATCTCTTGTTGTGGAAATGGTAAGATAGATTGGTACCTCTGCCACTGCGCCGTTACAAAATTTTCCGCATAGGTTATGCTTGAAGATCGACGATGCCCATTTCGTTCAAAAAGGCGACTTCATTTGGCTTTTTTTGTTTTCAATATTGCCGTTTTTATCGCTTTTCCCCGTAGTTATCAACGGACGCAACCGGTTCAACTTTACCTTGCCTATACCGTAGACGCGCCTCAGGTCGTCCGGGGAAGAAAAACCGTTGTTCTTAATACGATAATCGATAATCGCCCGGGCCGTCTCCGGGCCGATGCCCGGCAGGGAAACCAGGGCCGCCTCGTCGGCAGAATTGATGTCTATCTTCGGCAAACTTATATAGATTTTCCCCTCATGCCCCCAATGCCTGGAAACAAAACCCCAGGCTATGCCCAACAAGGCGACAAGCGCGATAGCCAACAACACCCTTCTCTCTTCCCGCGTAAGACTTAACTGCCACATAAAAATAATTTTCGTCTCTATCCGGTCTCTTATTAACCCTTGACTTACTAATGTACGATTTAGAAGTTAGGATTTTGCCCG
>JBHHYQ010000202.1:0-1854 GCA_046757595.1 Candidatus Omnitrophota bacterium | reverse complement strand
TGTGGCCCTGTCCAAGGCCAAGGAGTTTGGTTTCCACACCGTGGCCTGCGCCTCCACCGGCAACTTAGCCAATTCCGTGGCCGCGCAGGCGGCGATTGCCGGGCTGCGCAGTTTTATCTTTATCCCCGCGGATTTGGAGCTGGGCAAGGTTGTGGCTTCCTCTATATATAACCCTACGGTGGTCAAGGTAGAGGGGAATTACGACGAGGTGAACCGCCTCTGCGCCGAGATTGCGGCAAAGTATAAGTGGGCCTTCGTCAACATCAATATCCGCCCGTTTTATGCCGAGGGATCCAAGACCTACGGTTATGAGATTCTCGAGCAGCTGGGTTGGCGCGCGCCGCGGCACATCGTCGCCCCTTCTGCCGGCGGATCCCTGGTAACCAAGATAGGCAAGGCCCTGCGGGAGTTCTATGAGCTGGGGCTTATCCCCCGGCCGAACACCAAGCTGTATGTGGCTCAGGGCAAAGGTTGCGCCCCGATTGTCACGGCAATACAGGAAGACAGCGAGATAATCCGCCCGGTCAAGCCCAAGACGATTGCCAAGTCTTTGGCTATCGGCAACCCGGCAGACGGGTACTACGCCTATGATGTAGTGAAAAGGTCCGGCGGTTGGGCCGCGGCGGTTTCCGACGAGGAGATTATCGGGGCGATAAAACTTTTGGCCGAGACCGAGGGGATATTTACCGAGACTGCCGGGGGGGTTACCCTGGGCGCGGCGATAAAATTAGTCAAACAAAAACGTATCCCCAAAGACGAGTCTGTGGTCATTTGCATTACCGGCAACGGCTTAAAGACCCAGGAGGTGGTGGCGCATAAGTTGGCCAAGCCGCTTGCGATCAAACCCAACCTGCATTCGTTCGAGGAGGAACAAAAGAAAAGGCCCACGGCGGATCATTATAGCATATAAAAACAGGTAAGTTATTATCGAGGCTTAGCCTCGATAGTTATGGTATATGACGATTTTGCTTAGAGTCGGGAGGACGGAAACCGGGAGAAGGATATGGCTATAAAGGTAAGGGTTCCCGCGCCGCTGCAAAAGATGACCGGGGATAAGTCTCAGGTCGAGGTAGAGGCGCAGACGATTAAGGGTTTGGTGGAGAGTTTGGAGAAGGCGTATCCGGGGATAAAGGGGCGTATCTGCGACGACAGCGGCAAGATCAGGCGGTTTATAAATTTTTATGTCAACGACGAAGATGTGCGTTTTCTTAAGGGAGAAGAAACGGAGCTGAAGGACAACGACGAGGTCTCCATCATCCCGGCCATCGCCGGCGGCGCTTCAGGATCACTAATGAGACAAAAACCGACAATGTCACTTTTTGTCTCATTAAGAAAAATATCTAAATAGCCTAAAGGATAAGAATGAACCTGACCAACGAACAAATTGAGCGATATTCGCGGCAGATTATCCTGCCTCAGGTGGGCGGCAAGGGCCAGGATAAGATATTGAAGGCCAAAGTCCTGGTTTTGGGCACCGGGGGGCTGGGCGCGCCCTGCGCATTTTACCTGGCCGCGGCCGGGATAGGCACATTAGGGTTGGTGGACAGCGACAAGGTGGAGTTAAACAACCTGCAACGGCAGATACTGCATACTACGGCTGATGTGGGAGTGGCCAAGGCCGAGTCCGGCCGGCGCCGGGTCTCGGCGCTCAACCCCGAGGTGCGGGTAATTACCCATAACCTGCGTGTGTCTGCGGACAACGCCCTGGATATAATAAAGGATTACGATATCGTCGTAGACGGCACAGACAATTTCCCCACCCGTTTTTTGATAAATGATGCTTGCGTAATGCAGGGTAAGCCCCTGGTCCACGCCGGCATCTTTCGCTTCGACGGCCAGATTATGACCATAATT
>JBHHYQ010000201.1:0-1863 GCA_046757595.1 Candidatus Omnitrophota bacterium | reverse complement strand
GGGCGCGACCGTATCCGAGGCCCTGGCTATGCGCCTGCCGATGGTATTCTTTTCCCTTATCCCCGGCCAGGAAGAGGCCAATGCCCGCTTTATCCAGGGCCGCGGCGCGGGGGTAATCCCCCGGGATATAGTGGAGATAAAGACAACTGTCCTGCGGCTTAGAGATGATAGGGACACCCGGGAAGAATACAGGAAAAACGCCGCAGAGATCTTTCGGCCAAACGCCGCGGAGAATATTTTAGAGAACACCTTATCGTCTGCCGCAATATAATGTTACAAAAATGACATTGTCACTTTTGTAACATTATATTGGCGAATCTATGATTGCCAAGATAATGTTGCCTATACCGGTAGGCCGGCCTTTTGATTATCTCGTTCCGGAAGAGATGAAGAGTAGGATAAGAAAGGGAATGCGGGTTTGCGTGCCTTTTTGCCGGCGGCAGAGGATGGGTTATGTGGTGGGATTTTCTTCAAGGTCGGCGGTAAAGGGGTTGCGTAGCATCGGCGCATTGCCGGATAACGTTGCTTTATTGGGGCGGACGGAGTTTGCGATCGCCGAATATATCGCCGCTAGTTATTTTTGTTCCCTGGGCCAGGCATTGGAGCTGACTTTGCCGTTGGCCCTGAGGAAAGGGCGGAGGGTCGACACCCAAGATTGTCCCTTGCCCGAAGATGATGCGGCGGAGGAAGCCCCCGGGGAAAAGGGTAGCGTTTTTTTGCTTCAGGGTTTGTCCTGCGCCAGGTGGAGGTTTTATCGCGACAAGATAGCCGCGGCCTTAAGCCAGGGGCGCAGGGCAATAGTCCTTTGTCCGGATATAGACGCCTGCCGGCGTATGCAGGCCTGGCTGGAGAAGGAGTTTAAGGTCGCGCCCTCTTTGTTGCAGGGAAGGCTTGGCCCCCGCCGGGAATTGGAGGAGTGGCTGAGGATTAAACGCGGCAAGGCGGACATCGTCTTGGGAACCTGCTCTGCGGTGTTTGTCCCTTTGAGGCGATTAGGACTGATTATCGTCGAACAGGAGCAAGAGGCGGTTTATAAGCAGGAACAATCGCCTTTTTACGATGCGCGCGATGTTGCCGTCTTCCGCGGCCGGCAGGCCGGGGCCGATGTTGTGCTTTCCAGCAATGTCCCTACTCTAGAGTCTTACTACCTTGCGCGTAAGGGCCGCTATCGATTAGTCGCGCCGGGGCAGGAGGGGCCGCCGGACCCCGCGGCCCAGGTCGTGGAGATGAAGGATGAGTATTATCGACGGGGAAAGAGAAGGGTTGTTATCTCTTCTATCTTGGAGAATGCCGTCCGTAACACTTTGCGAGAGGGGAGACGGGTTGTCCTTTTTTTGAACCGGGTAGGGTTTTCTACCTATGCCTTATGCCGCGGCTGCGGGTTTATTATTCGGTGCCAACATTGCAGCAATAACCTTACCTATATCTTCGCTAGCCGGAGCCTGGTTTGCCGCAGTTGCAATTTTAGTATCCGTCCGCCCGAGCGTTGTCCCCGGTGTAATGCGGCCTATATACGTTATCTGGGGTTGGGCACGGAGAAGTTAGAGAGCGAGGCCTGCCGCTTGTTTCCCAAGGCAAGGGTAGAAAGATACGATCGCCTGAGGCGCCTTGATTTATCGAAGGAAAGGTTCGACATCCTGGTCGCTACCCAGATTATCTTAAATGACCCGGATAACCTAAAAGGGGTGGGCCTGCTTGGCCTGGTGGATATGGATGTTTCTTTGAACCATATCGATTTTCGCGCCGCGGAAAAGACATTTCAGGTGGTGTCGCGGTTGCTGTCTGCTGTCTATCGGCCGCGGCAGGGTCATGATTTTTCCGGGGGCGGGGAGAATGGGGCCGGGCCACAGGGGGAGGGATGTC
>JBHHYQ010000200.1:0-1902 GCA_046757595.1 Candidatus Omnitrophota bacterium | reverse complement strand
CGAGACGCGGCAGATATAATCGGCCAGCTCCACGGACTGAATACGGTTCTCCGTAAGCACTAAGTCCCACACCGTGGCCTTTACATCCCGCGGCAACCTTCTCATAAATGCCGCCTGGCGGGGCCGGCCGCTACCTTCTGTCAATATATAACTATCGGGGAAAGGGATATTGTCCTTGGCCAAAGACAATGCCCGCGCCGCATCGTCGGCCTTATCCGAGATATAATAGGCCTCGAACCCGGAAACGCCCCGGCGGCGATGGGCATTGGCGTGGATACTCAAAAACAAGTCCACCCCGGCCATATTGGCAACCCGCGCCCGCTTATCCAGGGGGACAAATACATCCTTGTCCCGGGTAGTAACCACCTCTATCCCTTCCGCGGTCAACATCTTTTTCATCCGGCGGACGATGTCCAAGACGACGAATTTTTCCTTAAGGCCATACCTTCTCCCCAATGCCCCAGGGTCCTTGCCACCATGCCCGGCATCCAGGCAAATCCTTTTAATCTTATAATCCGACGGCTTAAAAGACGCCCCTTCCGGACCGACAATCCCCCGTCCTCCCCGGGTTGCGCACCCGCTTATCTCGATAAGCAACGCGGATAAGATCAAACCCCAAAAAATAATCCGTAACCGATAACTCATATTGCAGTAATTGGCTTTATTAAATAACCCTTGACTTACTAATAAACGCCTTACTACATACCAGGGAGGAAGGCCTTCTTGAGCGAGTTTGAGAACAGAAGGGGTAGCTTATGAGGCCGCAGCAAAAAACGAAGGGAAGCCGGAACTGACCGAAGGGAATTCCGGAGGGTTCCCCGTTTTTTGCCAGGCCGAATTACCCCTTCTGTTCTCTCTGTTCGAGCTCAAGAAGGCCTTCCTCCCTGGTAAATGTCTATTGGTTAATAATAATGGTGGAGGTGGGCGGAATCGAACCGCCGTCCTCAAACCCCGAAATAAAGGCCTCTACATATTTAGTTTACCTTTTGTTCTCGCCCCGCGGCGCTTCGGTAAACGGAATAACCACAGGGCCAGCCTTTTAGAAACTTCGCCGGGATACCAAAGGCAAACCTTTCCCGGCTATCCTGCTATCGACGCCCGGCTCGGCCCCGCAGGCAAGGCCGACGGACGGGTTACCCTATTTTAGGGTAACGCGGGTGCCAGCGCCGGCCCAAAGGCAGGAAATATGGGATGCGCGACTGTATTCTTCGTCGCGTCCATAAACTGCCCAAAGGTCAACACTGACGAATCAGACGCTGTTTTATTAGCATCTATGGTTTTGCAAGGTGTTTTATCCCGCCCCAAGGCAGGATCCCTTACGGGACGAGGCCTCCCTGCAACCTCGATATGCATTCCTTTATTCCCTGGCCTAAGTCGATACCTTTCACCCCCTTTTTTTCATCTCTCTTCTTATCTCACGCTCCGTCTCTTTTCTCTTGATGCTCTCCCGTTTGTCGTAAAGCCGTTTCCCCCGCGCCAGGGCCAGCTCTATCTTGGCCAGGCCGCGCTTATTGAAATATATCCTTAAGGGAATAAGCGTCAACCCCTTCTGGGCCACGGCCCCGGCTAACCGTTCTATCTGCCGTTTGCGCAACAGGAGTTTTCGCGCGCGCAGGGCGTCTACGGCAAACGAACCGGTCTTTTCATAAGGGGCTATGTGCGCCCCGTAAAGCCAGACCTCTTTGTTTTCTATGCGGGCAAAACTCTCGGCCAAAGAGGCCTGCCCCAATCTCAACGACTTGACCTCGCACCCCACAAGCCCTATCCCGCACTCTATGCGCTCGATGATATGAAAATTATGATAGGCCTTTCTGTTGGAAACAACCGCCGGGCTGTTCATTGGGTGATATTAACCCTTGACTTGTTAATGAGGCAATTTAGAAGTTAGGATTTTGTCCGTCA
>JBHHYQ010000199.1:0-1908 GCA_046757595.1 Candidatus Omnitrophota bacterium | reverse complement strand
GCCTATAACGAAGAGAGGTTTATCGGGGGGTTGATCGATGAGCTTAGGCCTCTGGGGTTGGATATATTGGTGGTAGACGACGGATCGCGCGACAAGACCGCGGCCGTGGCGAAGAAAAAAGGGGCGATTGTTTTGGTTGTCGGGGCCAACCGGGGCAAGGGGGCGGCGTTGAAGCGAGGGTTCGAATATGCCCTACGGCATAATTACGCGCGGATTATTACTATGGACGGAGACGGCCAGCACAGCCCGGGCTCGATAAGGGAATTTATCGCCTTAGCCGATAAGACCCAGGCGGATATAGTAATCGGAAACCGTATGTC
The DNA here is from genome assembly GCA_046757595.1 of Candidatus Omnitrophota bacterium. Classification (GTDB taxonomy): domain Bacteria; phylum Omnitrophota; class Gorgyraeia; order Ghiorseimicrobiales; family Ghiorseimicrobiaceae; genus JBHHYQ01. The sequence continues at coordinate 1,588 of JBHHYQ010000199.1, read as the reverse complement.
TCAAACCAGAGGTATGCCCCGGGTGCGTATCTTGACCAACTTGTTTATGTCGCGCATAATCTCTTTTTTGTCCGGGCAGAATATCCCCGATACCCAGTGTGGGTTTCGGCTTATTCGGCGCCGGGTATTGGAAGATGTCCATCTTATGGGTAGTAGATATGATATGGAGTCCGAAATCCTGATTAAGGCCGCGCAGCGGGGGTATCGTATCGAAAGCCTGGCCGTGCCGACGATATATCAGGGCTCGGACAGCCGGATACACCCTATTTTGGACACATTGCGTTTTGTTCGGGTCTATCTGAGGTTGCTTTTTATGAGGTATTAACCCTTAACTTAGTTAAGTTGACATCTACGGTTCAACCGTAGATGTCAACTTAACATTATTTATGGAGATGATTAAAAGGATATCTATCTTGGGGGATGGGGGATGGGGCACGGCGTTGGCGGTTCTGCTTGCCGCCAAGGGGTTTTCTTTGCGGATGTGGAGCGTGTCGCAGGAGTATGCCGCGACTATGGCCAGGCAGAGGGTGAACGCTAAGTTTTTGCCGGGGGTAAGGTTGCCGGATAATATCCAGATTAGCGCCGACCTGGCCGATGTCGTCTCCTTCGGGGAGCTGTTGGTTGTGGCTGTCCCGTCTCAATACCTGCGTTCGGCGCTGCGGCGTTTGGACACACGGGGTTCAGTCTTGCGTGGCAAGCACATATTGAGCGTGGTCAAGGGTATCGAGGAAAAGACGTTGATGCGGATGTCCGAGGTAATAAAGGATGTCTGGGGCGGGGTTTGCGTGTCGGTGTTGTCCGGGCCGACGATTGCCTATGAGGTGGCCCGGGGGGTCCCCACTACGGCCGTAGCGGCCTCTTCTCTGGCGCGGGAAAGGGCCTTGTTGCAGGATGTGTTTATGACCAAGAGGTTTAGGGTTTATGCCGGTAGTGATGTTATCGGCGTGGAGTTGGGCGGGAGCGTCAAGAATGTGATTGCTATTGCCTGCGGTATCTGCGATGGATTGGGGTTTGGGGCAAATACCAAGGCCGCGCTTCTGGCGCGGGGTTTGGCCGAGATGGGGCGTTTGGCGCGGGCCAAAGGCGCGCGCCTGCAGACGATCTATGGCATTAGCGGGTTAGGGGACTTAGCCACGACTTGTATCAGTAGGCATAGCCGCAACCGGGGCCTGGGGGAAAGGATAGGCCGGGGGGAGAGGCTAAAGGACATTATGGCCAATATGCAGATGGTGGCCGAAGGAGTGCCTACGGCCAAGTCTGTTTATCGTATGGGCAATATTTGCCGGGTGGAGATGCCGATTACGCGCGAGGTGTATAATGTGCTTTATAAACACAAGAACCCTTTGAGGGCCGTAGACGACTTGATGCTGCGGAAGAAAAGAAGGGAGACGGTTTAGGTTTCTTTCTTAATGTTACAAAACTGACAATCAGGCTGTGTCACAATTCAAAAAACCCGCTTTTCCGGGAAATTTTCTGCCACTTTTATGAGAGAATTGGCATCTTTGTGGGATATGTCATTATCTTTTGGCTTAATATTAATCTTCCATTAACCAATAGACATTTACCAGGGAGGAAGACCTTCTTGATC
>JBHHYQ010000198.1:0-1920 GCA_046757595.1 Candidatus Omnitrophota bacterium | reverse complement strand
TTCGACCTCTCGACAATGACCAAGCTTACATTTTGGGCCAAGGGGGCCAAAGGTGGCGAGGTTCTCGATAAGGTCGTTATCGGGGGGATTAAGGGAGATTATCCCGATTCCGACGAGGCAAGCATGGGCCCGATCATCCTTACCCCCCAGTGGCAGGAGTTCACGGTCAATTTGGCCGGGAAGAACCTTAGTTATGTCTCCGGGGGGTTTGGCTGGGTGATTAATGCCGATGTAAATCCCCAGGGAGCGGAGTTCTATATCGACGACATAAAATACGAGGCCGACCCGACGATAAAACCCATAGTCAATGGCCCGGCCAAGATGCCGTTTTATGTCTACCTGGACAAGGGTTCGGTGAACAACCATTATGTGGCCTCGGGCTGGATGGGCGATTACGGCGATGTCGCCTTCGACCAGGGCTGGAGCGAGGACCCTTATATGGGCAGCACGGCGATTAAGATAGTTTATTCCGGCAAGGGCAGCCAGGGGGCGCGCTGGACCGGCATCTATTGGCAGAACCCGGTTAATAACTGGGGGGATAAAGACGGCGGATACGACCTGTCCAATGCCTCCAAGATTACCTTTTGGGCCCGGGGAGAAAAGGGTGGTGAACGCATCGAGGAGTTCAAGGCCGGGGGCCTGTTCGGGGAATATTCCGACAGCGATGTTGCCGGCATAGGCCCGGTGGTTTTGGATAAAGAGTGGAAACAGTATGCGATAGACCTAAGCGGCAAGGACTTCTCTTCGATCATCGGCGGCTTTGCCTGGTCTACCAATGTAGATGTCAACCCCGAGGGGGCGACCTTTTATTTGGACGAGATTAGGTATGAATGACAGAAGACACTCTTCGGCTTCGCCATTCGGCAAGCTCAGGACAAGGAGGACAGAATGCGGAAAATCCAGGATACAATTCTCTGGATTTTCCGAGCAATCCGGGCAATGACAGATGATAGACAATTGGTAAAACTTATAAAATTATAGCCTATCAGTTTAATTCAACCGGTCTAAAACCGCGGATTTTTAGGTCCGCGGCAATGCGAGGATTTATCTTACAAGCCAGCGCTTTGTTAATTTTCAGGCCAGTTTAGGCTTTTTGATATGCAGTAAGTCAAGGGTTAATAAAGGCCAAGACCGGGCCGCCGATAATATTCAAGGCCATCGAGGCGGCCCTGGAAAATACGGCATCAACTGGGCATAAAGCAAGAAAGAATAGGCCGCGAAGGTAAGGCGCCCGTGTCTGGCGCTTGCCTTGAGGGAGTGTGTTATGGAATAGATGCTGGACAGGCTTGACTCTTTGAATTATAATAGAAAAGATAAGGGAAAACAAGAAAAAAATCAGAGCCAACCTTTTTTGCGCGTAACTTGTCGGGAATAAAGAAGATAAATTTTGTAGGTGGCTAATTTTTAACAGAGCCCTGCCAAGCAAATGATTGCTATGGAAAAGATCGTTTCTTTGTGTAAACGCAGGGGGTTTATTTTTCAGTCGTCGGAGATTTACGGCGGTTTGGCCAGTGTCTGGGATTACGGGCCTTTGGGGGTGGAGCTGAAAAACAACCTCAAGCAGGCCTGGTGGCGGGCCAATGTCTACCGCCGTTCGGATATCGAGGGCCTGGATGCGGCGATACTAATGTCTTCCCGCGTCTGGCAGGCATCGGGGCATATCGATAATTTTTCCGACCAGCTGATAGACTGTAAGGGGTGTAAAAAAAGATATAAGGCCGAGGACTTAAAGGATAATGCGGTCTGCCCCAATTGCGGCGGCAGGGATTTAACCGCGCCGCGGGCATTCAACCTTATGTTCCGCCTTCCCTTAAACGTTATAGAGGGCGGGCAGGATTTCCTTTTTCTCCGTCCCGAGACGGCGCGGGGGATATTCGTCAATTTTTTAAATGTCCTCGACTCCCGCCACCGGCGCATCCC
>JBHHYQ010000197.1:0-1929 GCA_046757595.1 Candidatus Omnitrophota bacterium | reverse complement strand
GGGTGCCCCGACGCAGCATACGGGCAAAAGACGGCTTATAAATGTACATTAGTAAATCAAGGGTTAATATAATAAAACTTTCTCATTTTTCTATATCAACAAACTCAACAAACTCTATATCTCCACCATCCGCTCTATGGCCTTAAGCGCCCTGCGTCTTATCCCTTCCTCCATCTTTATTTCTTGCTTCATATCCTGCAGGGACCAGAGCACCTTTTCCAGGGTAATCTTTCTCATATTCGGGCATACCGCCAGCTCCGATGCCGGATAAAAACGCCTTCCCGGGTTCTCTTTCTCCAGGCGGTGGATTATGCCTTTCTCCGTTCCGATAATAAACTCCTTATCTCGCGCGGCGCGGATATATTTATACATCTGTCCCGTAGACAGAGCCTCGTCGGCCATCGCCACAACCTCGCAGATACATTCGGGATGAACCAAAACCCTGGCCCGATGATGCAAACGCACCTGCCTAATGATATCTTCGGGCAAAATCTTGACATGCGTGGGGCAATAACCATCCCAGGAAATAATCCTCATCCCGGTCTTGCGGGAAACATAATCGGCAAGATATTTATCGGGAATGAAAATTATCTCTCCAACATCTTTTTTAAACTTCGACACCAAATCCACGGCGTTGGTCGAAGTGCAACAGACATCCACCTCGGCCTTTACCGCGGCCGAGGTATTTACATAGGCCACGACTATTGCCCGGGGATGGCGCCGCTTGAGTTCCCGCACATCTTCGGGGGTAATCATATTGGCCATAGGGCAACCGGCGCCGATATCCGGACTGAGCACGGCCTTGTCCGGGCAAAGGATAGCCGCGGTCTCGGCCATAAAGTGCACGCCGCAAAATACGACTACATGCGCCGAAGAGGCCGCGGCCTTACGGCTCAGCTCCAAAGAGTCCCCGACGAAATCGGCAATATCCTGCACCTCGGGCAACTGATAATTATGGGCCAGAATTACCGCGCCCCGCTCTTTTTTTAACCGAATTATCCGTTCTTCTATAGATTGCATGTCTTCCAATCGTTATTATCGCAACGACAAACAACCCCACTTTTTTGTTTATTATTCCTTATTTTAGCCTGATAGCAAGCGCAGAGGTTTAATGCGGAAAAATACCAATCTCACAAATATCGCTTTGGTCTCATATTCCAGACCCCAACGCAACAACCCTATCTATGCCATTATAGTCCTTAATAACGGCCCGGGGATAAAGGCCGCATTTTTTGGCGATATCTTCTATTGCCCTGCGCTGCCCCTGGCCCATTTCCATCAACAATATAACCCCCGCATGCCCATAGCGGGCAACAAAATAGGCTATCTTGCGGTAAAAGTCTAGGCCATCCTCTCCCCCGTCTAAGGCAAGACGCGGCTCCCGTCGCACATCCGCAGGCAAACGGCCTATCTCCCCCGCGGGGATATAGGGAGGGTTGGAAACAACCAAGTCATATCCTGCGCCCTGCGCCCCGTCTTCCCAAGAAAAGAAATCCCCCTGGATAAAATTCACGCAAACATTATTCAGCGCGGCATTTTCCCGGGATATCTCTATAGCCGCCGGGGATATGTCTACGGCCGTTACCTTAGCCCGGGGGAAAAACTTCGCCAGGGATATACTGATACAACCGGAGCCCGAACCAATATCCAATATACGGATATTTCTCCCCCGGACAGGGGCGATATTATCCGCCGCGGCTATTGCCGCCTCAACCAGTATCTCCGTTTCCGGGCGGGGAATAAACACGCCGGGGCGCAGGTTGAACTTAAGCCCCATAAACTCCGTCTGCCCCAATAGATACTGCAGAGGTATGCCCTGCCGGCGCAAAGACAAGATCCTCCCTGCCTCTCTCTTGTATTTATCCTCCAGGGGGCAATCCCTCAGATAAAGCTCATGCCGGCGACAACCCAGCAAGGTGGTAAAAACCA
>JBHHYQ010000196.1:0-1951 GCA_046757595.1 Candidatus Omnitrophota bacterium | reverse complement strand
AAAACGTTAATGAGACAAAAAGTGACATTGTCGGTTTTTGTCTCATTAACGTTTTGTATTCTTCGTCCCTCGTTTACTATAGAGATGCCCAGCTGCCTTTATGAACCCACGGAATAAAGGGTGGGCGTTGTCCGGGCGAGACTTGAACTCCGGGTGGAACTGCGCGGCCACAAACCAGGGATGGTTGTTTATCTCGACTATTTCCACCAGGTTTTTGGGGCGGAAAATCCCCGAACAAACCATCCCCATCTTGGCCAGGGCCGGCTTGAATTTATTATTGAGCTCATATCTATGCCTATGCCGTTCCGATACCACCCGGCGGCCGTAGGCGGCATAGGCCCGCGTCCCCTTTACCAAAGAACACTTATATGCCCCCAGGCGCATCGTCCCGCCCTTGTTGCGTATCTTTCTTTGCTCGGCAAGCAGGCTGACCACGGGATAAGCCGTGCGGGGGTTGAACTCCGTGGAGTTGGCCCCCTTTAGCCCGCAGACATTGCGGGCAAACTCGATTACCGCGGTCTGCATCCCCAAACAAATCCCCAAATAGGGGATATTATTTTCCCGCACAAAACGTATCGCCTCTATCTTTCCCTCGATGCCCCGCCCGCCAAACCCCCCGGGAACCAACAAACCGCAGGCCCCCCGCAGGCAAACATCGGCCCCGCGGCGCAAGACCTCCTCGGAATCGAGGCGGATTATCTCCAGGCCCACATCATTGGCAATCGCGCCATGGGCCAGGGCCTCGTAAATGGATTTATAGGCATCCTGCAGTCCGATATACTTTCCCGCCACGACAATCCTTACCTTACCGCCGGAAGGAGACTTTATCTTGTGGACGACATCATCTCTCCATCTCACCAAGTCCTGCGACGAACACTTTATCTCCAGCGCCTGCAATATAAGCTCATCCAGCTTATCCTCTTTCAATACCAAAGGGATCTCATAGATAGTAGAGACATCCAGGGCCTGGATAACTGCCGAGACATCCAGGTTGCAAAACAGGGCAATCTTTTTGCGCACATCCAAGGTCAACGGCCGCTCGCAGCGGCAAAGCAGTATATCCGGCTGGATGCCGATCTCGCGCAGGCGGCCCACGCTGTGTTGCGTAGGCTTGGTCTTGATCTCGCCGGCGCTCTTTATGTAGGGGACAAGCGTTAAGTGGATGTCTATAGCATTGCCTCGGCCCAGCTCCTGTTTGAACTGGCGAATGGCCTCCAAAAATGGCAGGCTCTCGATGTCGCCGACGGTCCCCCCGATCTCGACGATAATCACATCCAGGGTCTTGCCCCGCGCCACGCGGCGCAAAAACGTCTTTATCTCGTCGGTAATATGGGGGATGACCTGCACGGTACTGCCCAGGTATTCCCCCCGCCTTTCCTTGCCGATAACCGAGTCGTATATCTTGCCGGTGGTGATATTGTTCTCCCGCGACATCACCGCCCGGGTAAAACGTTCGTAATGCCCCAAGTCCAGGTCCGTCTCCGCCCCGTCTTCGGTAACATAGACCTCGCCGTGTTGGTAGGGGTTCATCGTGCCCGGGTCGACATTTATATAAGGGTCGCACTTTATCAGGGAGACCTTGAGTCCGCGCGCCTCCAAAAGCTTTCCGATAGAGGCCGAGGCAATCCCCTTGCCCAAACTGGAAACCACCCCGCCGGTAACAAAGATATATTTAATCATAGGATTTAGGATAGCACAAAATTAAGGCAGTGTCAAGAAAAACAGGAGACAGGGGGGGAAATTTTTTGGGAGGGGGCGCGGATGGACGCGGATAAGGACACGGATACACGCAGATAATCTGCGTCCCAGTCTGCGTTGGTCCGCGTTAGCGCCGACTTTTTCAGGGGGGCGCTACTTATTAACCCTTGACTTATTAATGATACATTTATAAGCCGTCTTTTGCCCGTATGCTGCGTTGCTCCTCCTTGAAGTACCACCGACGGGTACTCCT
>JBHHYQ010000195.1:0-1961 GCA_046757595.1 Candidatus Omnitrophota bacterium | reverse complement strand
TACCAATCTTGTCCCGGGCAACGCCCTGGGCCTGCATCTGCCGGATATTTTCCACCCGGGGGAAACGCCCCGGGGAACGTTTGGCCCCGGATTTGTCTATCAGCATCCCCACGGCCTGGGCCGCATCGGCATCGTCGATAAAAGAAAAATTCTCCTTCATCCCCAGCTTATGGTAATAGCGGCGGATAACCTTCTTCTCAATCCACATTTGGAATAGTGTTGCGCCCTCCTCGCAGGTGGAATTTCCATTATCAACGATGACGATACTTAACAATCCTTACTCTTTCCATCGTGATAAGTCCTTCGGTTACAGAATCGTCGAGAAAAGGAATAATTTTACCAAGATTTTCTTCCCTATCAACTATTTCGATTACAATCGGCAAATCCTCGGAAAGCCTTAAAACTTTAGCGGTATGCATATGGCTATCCGCTCCAAATCCCATAATCCCCCGAATAACCGTAGAACCGGCCAGATTAAGTTCTTTTGCTTTTAAAACAATCTGTTCATACAAAGGATTATCTTTATATTTATCATTTTCACCGATAAAAATTCGTAACAGCATTCCTTCTTCTGGCAATCTCATTTTCTCCCCCTTATTTAAAAATCCCGATACATAAACGAACCAAGAAATACCCCATAAAAACTAAAACAATGCCGAAAGCAACGTTTAAAAACACATTCAAAGCGGTTGACCAATATTCACCGTCGCGCATTAGGCTAAAATTCTCAAGTGTAAACGTTGAAAACGTGGTAAACGACCCCAAAAGACCCAAGAATAAAAAAATACGTATGTTGTGAGAAATTATGAATATTTCGGATCCCCCCCATAATATCCCGATAATCAACGAACCTATAAGATTGACGGTTAATGTGCCCCAGGGGAAACCGCCATTAAACAATTTATGCGTCAGGCCGGACACCCAATAACGCAAAACCGAACCCAAGGCTCCTCCCGTTGCAATATAGATAACCTTAATCATAAAAATAATTTTCCCGCCGGCCCGGTAGGGTGAAGCCGCAATATTTCCTCAAATTTTGCGCCGCCCCACTAAAATAAAAGCCAGACAAAAGATATAGTCCTTCTGTAAATAATACCTCACTCAATCGGGCATACTGTTCGGTCCGAAGGCAAATTATCATCTCCGGCGGTTGAATGAGACAAATATGTTATTAACCCTTGACTTACTAATGTACGATTTAGAAGTTAGAATTTTGCCCGTAGGCAAGGCGCGCGACCCATCCTATCGTCTGGGCGCCCCGCGAGGTACCCGGACGAAAATGACGGGTCGGCCCGACGGTGGCGCTTCGAGGCGGAGCAACGGACACCGACGGGCAAAAGACGGCTTATAAATGCGCATTAGTAAGTCAAGGGTTGATAATATCGACAATCTCGCCTTTGACCAGGCGGAGTACTCGCGGCTTAAACAATCAACATCGCATCGCCGTAACTATAAAACCTGTATTTATGCCCTATCGCCTCTTTGTAGGCCCTTTTGATTAATGCCTCTCCGGCAAAGGCGCAGACAAGCATAAACAAGGTGCTCTTGGGCAGGTGAAAATTGGTCAACAGGCAATCCACGGCCTTAAATTCATAACCCGGCAGGATAAACAGCTCCGTGCGGCCGCAATACCCTTTTTCTTTTCCGCTATCGCCAAACACCGTCTCCAGGGCCCGGCAGCTGGTCGTGCCCACGGCGCAAACCCTGCCTTTGCCTTTTCTTGTCCGGCCTACCTTCTCCGCCACCTCCCGGCCCACGGAAAAACTCTCCGCCTCCATCTTGTGCCTCCGCACATCATCGGCCCTCACCGGGCGAAATGTCCCCGGCCCGATATGCAGGGTAACATATGCCAACTCGACCCCTTTATCCTTCATCCGTCGCAACAACTTCTTCGTAAAATGCAGCCCGGCGGTAGGGGCGGCAACCGAGCCGCAGACGCGGGCAAACACCATCTGATACCG
>JBHHYQ010000194.1:0-1981 GCA_046757595.1 Candidatus Omnitrophota bacterium | reverse complement strand
ACCTCGAAAAAGGGATAGGCGGCCGGCCCAGGGTAGCGCGGGTGATGCCCAATATGCCGGCCTTGCTTGGCCGGGGGGTGTCTGTGGCCTGCCCGGGAAGATACTCTCGCCGGCAGGATTTGCGTTACGTGGTTTCTATATTCCAAAGATTGGGCAAGGTCTTAGAGCTGAAGGAAAGACATTTCGATGCGGTTACGGCGTTGTCCGGCAGCGGCCCGGCCTATGTATTTTATTTTTTGGATGCGTTGATAAAGGCGGGGGTAAGTATGGGTTTAGGCCAGGGCGTTGCCCGCGATTTGGCTTTAGAGACATTCCTGGGGAGCGGGGAATTGGCGCGGCGCCATAAAGGGGCGCTCAGCGGCCTGATAGACAGGGTGGCCTCCAAAGGGGGGACCACTGAGGCGGCGCTGAAGGTCTTTGCCCGCAGCGGATGGGATCGGCTAATCTTTCAGGCGGTTAGCGCGGCCAAGAGGCGTTCGGGAGAACTGCGGGGATTATTGACAAGATGAGTATTGTATTGTCGGGGAGACAAGGGCCTTTCCAAAAACAGGGTTTGTATGACCCGCGTTTCGAGCATAGCGCCTGCGGGGTGGGGTTTGTCTGCAATATCAAGGGCCGCAGGTCGCACGCTATCGTCCGCCAGGGGTTGGATGTATTGTTGCGTTTGTCGCACCGCGGGGCCACGGGCGCGGATCCGCAGACCGGAGACGGCGCCGGCCTGCTTATCCAGACCCCCCACAGGTTTTTTCTCAAGGCCTGCGCCGGTAGCGGGATTAGCCTGCCGGGGCCGGGGCAATATGGCACGGGGATCGTGTTTTTGCCCCGGGACAGCCGCGAGCGCGCCTTTTGCAAACAGACATTGTCCCGATTGGCCAAGAAGGAGGGGGCGGTGGTCCTGGGCTGGCGGGAGGTTCCGGTAGATAATACCGGCATCGGAGAGACTGCCCGTAGCGCCGAGCCGATAATCGAGCAGGTGTTCGTAGAGAAGGTCACCGGGTCACCGGGTCACCGAGCCACCGATGATAAAGATAATTTGGGTTTCGAACGGTCTCTTTATATAATCCGCAAGCAGGCGGAAAACATCGCGCGGGGTTCTTCCCTGAAACAAAAATCCTTCTTCTACATTACCAATATCTCCTCGCGCACATTTTCTTACAAGGGCCTGCTTATGCCGGAACAATTGGAGGGGTTTTTCCCCGACCTTAAGGACGAGGCAATGGACACGGCATTATGCCTTGTCCACTCCCGTTACAGCACGAATACATTCCCGACCTGGGACCTGGCCCAGCCGTTTAGGTTCTTGGCGCATAACGGGGAGATAAATACCCTGCGGGGAAATATCAACTGGATGCGGGCGCGGGAGGGGTTGTTGCAGAGCGCGGGGTTTAGCCGGCAGGATATCGAAAAGATCAGGCCGATAATCGTCCCGGAGGGGAGCGATTCCGCGACCATAGACAATGCCTTCGAGCTGCTTAGCCTTTCCGGCCGTTCTTTGGCCCATACGATGATGATGCTTATCCCCGCGGCCTGGGAGGACAACCATTTTATCGACGAGAGGCTGCGGGGGTTTTATCAGTATCATTCCTGCCTGCTCGAACCCTGGGACGGCCCGGCGGCGATTGCCTTTACCGACGGCAAGACCATCGGGGCTGTCCTGGACCGGAACGGCCTGCGCCCGGCGCGCTCTATCGTTACGCGGGATGGCCTCGTGGTTATGGCCTCCGAGGTGGGGGTGTTGGATATCGCCCCGCAGGACATCTTGTCTTCCGGCCGGCTTAAGCCGGGCAGGATATTCCTTATCGATACGGAAAAGGGGCGCATCGTCGACGACGCGGAGATAAAGCGGCAGATGGCCGGGCAACGGCCCTATGCCCAATGGGTAAAGGAAAACCTGGTAGACTTGGCAGACCTAAGGATAAAGCCGGATACTGCAAACTCAACAAACTCTCCGCCAAAGGCGGATGCGCCCCCGGCGGAACTA
>JBHHYQ010000193.1:0-1992 GCA_046757595.1 Candidatus Omnitrophota bacterium | reverse complement strand
TGGCCATCCCCGGACCTGATTTAAGGGATGGCCAAACTCGCAACTCGCGCGATAGGCCACCCAACCTTCATCTCTTACCATCCCTATTTCCACTGCTCCCGCGCGTTGATTTCTCGTGGGCGAGATATGTAGAGGAGGGGAGATAATGCAGTTTTGGAAGATGACGCCAGGGGAGGTATTTTTTGCCGGGGGGCCGTTGATGTGGCTGATCCTGATTTGCTCCGTGGTCTCTTTGGCGATTATCATCGAGAGATATTATTATCTTATCCGGGCAAAAGCAAACACAGGGGAGTTTCTGCAGCGCGTTATCGCCCATCTCAGGGCCGGAAAACAGCAAGAGGCAATGGCCGAATGCGACAAATTGGATACGGCAGCCGGGCGGATGATTGCCTGCGGCATGGCCAAATACGGAAGGCCGCAGGAAGAGATAAGGGAGGCGCTGGAGGATTCTTCTTTATACGAGATACCCCTGTTGGAAAAACGTATGAACGCCCTGGCCACAATCGCCCACATCTCGCCGCTTCTCGGCCTGTTGGGCACGGTTACGGGGATGGTCCAGGCCTTTCAGACCATCCAGGCCAAGTCCGGGGCCATGGCCGGGGTAAACCCTGCGGATTTAGCCGGGGGTATTTGGGAGGCGTTGTTGACCACGGTGTTTGGTTTGATTGTGGCTATACCCACATTCGTGTTTTATAATCTGCTGGTAAGTAAAATCAATGCGATTGTCCGGGATATGGAACGGGCGGCTACGGAGTTCGTGAATTTCGTCCGGGAGGGGCGCGGATGAGGTTCAAGCGGCACATAAAACTGGAGAGGGGCCTGCGGCAGATAGACATTGCCCCGTTGATCGACATCGTATTCCAGCTGTTGATATTTTTTATGCTCACCTCCAATTTTATCGCCCATAAGGCGCAGGGGATCGAGATCTTTCTTCCCCGCGCCGAAAGCGCAGAGCCTGCGCCGGGAGAAAATCCGCTAATCTCCCTTTCCCGGGAGGGAATTATTTATTTCGCAGGGAAGGTAGTGACATTGAAGGAGTTAAAGGCGCGGCTGAACCGAAAACAAGAGGGGGGGGTATTTATCCGCGCGGATCGCGGCTGCCCCCTGGGGCGGGTGGTTGCGGTTTGGGACCTTTGTCGGGAATTGGGTATATATAAGGTAAACATCGGTGTCGAGGGTCAATAAAAATAAAAGGGAGGAGATGATGAGACTAAGGCCAAAAAGGAGTATTGCCCTGGTTACGGTGTTATTGTTTATGCTTCTGGTAACGATTGCCGCCGCGGCCGCCCTTTCGCTGATGACCAAGCAGGCCCGCCTGGCCGAGCACCAAATCCGCCGCATCAAGGCCTTTTATGCCGCAGAGTCGGCCTTAAACAAGGCCTATCAGGCCCTGCAGGCAAACGGGACTGCGGAGTGGACGGAGAAGACTAGTGGAATCTGGGTTTGGAACGGGCAAGGTTTCGAGTGGAATGTAAATGATGCCGGTGATACGAGATTAGTCGCGGTAAGATACGATACTACCAGTACTCCTCCCGGCCAGCTCAGCGCCACAGTAAATTACGGCCCTTAATATTACAAAACTGACAATGTCATTTTTGTAATATTAAGGGGTCATAGGCATATGCCGATAGCAAAGAAAGATAGCAAAAAGACAAAGATCCTGCGGATCATCGCCCGGTTGAATATCAGGGGTCGGCGATAGTCATTTTTGCATTTATTAACCCTTGACTTACTAATGCGCAATTTAGAAGCCAGGATTTTGCCTGTAGACAAGGCGCGCGACCCATCCACTGGATGGGGGCCCCGCGGGGTGCCCGGACGAAAAGGACAGGTCGGCCCCACGGAGGCGTTTCGAGGCGGAGCAACGGGTGCCGACGGGCAAAAGACGGCTTATAAATGCGCATTAGTAAATGCGCGTCCTGTAGGTTAGTATACTTGCGGGTGAAAGTCCCGTCAGGTTCTTTGCCTTAAGTCAATGGTTAATAACATATT
>JBHHYQ010000192.1:0-2027 GCA_046757595.1 Candidatus Omnitrophota bacterium | reverse complement strand
ACTCAATAACTCCAATAAGCCGGCGAGAGGACTCGAACCCCCGACCAAAGGTTTACAAAACCCTTGCTCTACCAACTGAGCTACGCCGGCAAAAGGCAAAACTCAGAACCAAAAGCCCAGAGCCCAGAGTAAACAAGATACTGCGTCAGGCCTGCATCTGACGTATCAAGGGCGGCAGATTGTCGATGACATCCGAGGCGATAAGGCTGGCCTGGCCCTTTTGCTTTGCGGCCAAGTCTCCGGCCCGGCCGTGCACATAGACCGCGGCCTTGGCCGCGGAAAAGGCCTCAAGTCCCTGTCCGAAAAAAGCGGCAATCATCCCCGCCAGGACATCCCCGCAACCGGCCGTAGCCATACCCGGGTTGCCGGTATTGTTTATATAAACCTGATTGCTATCTACGACCGCGCTGCGATGCCCCTTCATTACCAGGATATTATTATACCTCTGAACCATCTTTTTGGCAACCCTTAAACGATTTTTTTCTATATATTCTACCGGCAGCCTTACCAGGCGGGACATCTCCCCCAGATGCGGCGTCAATATCTTTATTCGTTGGGGGTATTGCCGGTTATTCAGCAAATGCAGGTGCCCAACTAAGGCGTTCAAGCCATCGGCATCGATAACCATAGGCTGGGGGCAATTGGCCACGACATTGCGGACCAGCTGTTGGGCCCCTTTATCACGGGAAAGCCCCGGCCCGATAAGCAAGACATCCGCCTTTTGCCGCAAGAACTCCATAACCTCGCTATAGGCCCCCGGCCCCAGAAATCCCGGCTTTTCCTCCGGCAAGACCTTAAGCATCACCTCCACCACCTGTCGGGCGCAGACATCATGCAACGAGCGGGCAATCCCCAGGGTAACCAGGCCGGCCCCGCAACGTAAGGCCGCGCGCGCGGCCAGGATCGCCGCCCCGCACATCCCCAACGACCCGGCGACGATAAAGATATGGCCAAAATCGCCTTTATGGCTATTGTCCTCTCTTCGTAACAACCGCACTGGCAACGGCATAGTCTTTGATATGAGATATGGAAAGGGATATCGCGTATTCCCTGCTTTTAGGGCTTTTTATATTCGCAAAAGGCTTGCCCGCTCCGTCATTGCCGATCTCAATGTCTCTAAAGGCAAACTCTCCTACCTCCGTAGCCTTAAGAATGGCCTCTTTGGCCGCAAACCGCCCGGCTAAGTGCTCATAGGTAAAACGGCGGTTTTTGGCATAGTCGATCTCTTTATCCGTAAATACGCGCTCAAGAAACAACCTGCCCCAGCGCTTCACGGCCCGCCGCAGGCGCTGTATATCCACGATGTCTATCCCCGTGCTGATCTGCATAACTCAACCATCTCTCTTACCGCCGCATCCAGGCCCACAAACAACGCCCGGCAGATTATGGAATAGCCGATGTTCAATTCCTCGATAGGGCCAATCTCGGCCACGGGGCGGACATTATCGTAATCCAGGCCGTGCCCGGCAAAGACCAAAAGGCCGATGCCGCGGCCATATTCTGCGGCCCGGGCTATGCGCGCCAGCTCCTGTTGCCGCCCTTTCCCCTTAAGCAAAGAATACCTTCCCGTATGCAGCTCCACGGCCCGCGCCCCCAGCTCCTTAGCCGCATCCAATTGACGGTTGTCCGGCTCGACAAACAGGCTCACGGTTATCCCTGCGGCCCTAAGCCGGCCGACGACATCCTCTAATTTATCCCGCAGGCCGGCCACATCCAGGCCGCCCTCGGTGGTCAGCTCCTGCCGCTTTTCCGGGACCAGGGTCGCCTGATCGGGATGCAGACCCAGGGCAATATCCACGATCTGGGGATTTATGGACATCTCCAGATTGAGGCGCGCAGAAACCCCCTGCTTTAACCGCCGCAGGTCATTATCGTTGATATGCCGACGGTCTTCCCGCAGGTGCGCGACAATCCCGTCTGCCCCGGCATCCAGGGCAACCCTCGCCGCATCCCAAGGGTCGGGCTTAACCCCCCGGCGCAACTGCCGCACCGTGGCAATATGGTCGACATTAACCCCTAACCGCATA
>JBHHYQ010000191.1:0-2044 GCA_046757595.1 Candidatus Omnitrophota bacterium | reverse complement strand
CATTAAACAAAACAACCCCCGTAACTATACCTCTGCGGATTGTTCAGAAAGTCCAGCTTCTCTGCCTCTCTCAGTATGTCGTATATCGGGCGGTCTATGTTCAGGCCGAACTGTTGCTGGGGCAGGCAAGGACAGACGATCTTTATCTCCGGCAGGTCCCGAAAAAACCCGTTTTTGCGAAACTCCATCTCCCCGTCATTGTCCAGAACAAAATAGGCCGCGCCCTGGGCCTGCCTATATAAGGAATAGTCGGAAGAAAACTCCGTAGATACCCAGTTGGCGGTAACCAGGGGTTTATCCCCGGGATTTATCAGGATGTGCCCGTAATTGGGCAGGCAGACAATCTTCTCCCTGGCCCTGGCCTTGACCAAGACAACATCCTTTATCTTTCGGGGGTCATCCTCGTCACGGCGCTGCAAAAGGCACAATGCCTCTCCCCACAACACCTCGTATAATTCGGGATAGGCCCCGGGATGGTAGTGCCCGGCGGTCTTGATAATCTCCTGTCCCAACATCCCGGGGCGGATTACCGTAATGTCATAACGCAACTTGTATCGGCGCATCTTTTCATCGTCTCCCTCGCGCCCTACCCCGCGATACATATAATACAACTCCCGCGGGGCATCGACTGTCTTATCCAACAACACCTCTTTCATCTCATCGATGCTCCGCGCGGCCAGTTCTTTCTCCCCCAGGCTATCGCCAAACACCAGGCCCATCTTCTCCAAATCCAGACCTACATCCAACCCCGAATTCTTTTTTAGGTTAATCATAGTCAGCTCTCCGCCCAAATATGCCCTAGATTGCCACAAGGCTAACAACTATTTCTATTCCTTGCGGTCATTGCCCTTTTACTGATTTCTTCTATATCCAAAACCTCATCCAACCCTTGGCGCCATTTTGTATAATCAAATGGCTCCCTCTGTATCAAAGAAATAAACCGCTCCGCCTCTATATCTCCCAGATATGCCGTAAGGGTTTTAAGACCCTTGACTCTTATCTCTGTATCTGTAATCATGATAAAACCTTCTTAAAGGGGCGGTTAAAGCAACAATTATCAAGATATATTTTTATGTCTTATGTCCATCAAGCGCAGCCTGTAGCCTGCCGCCTGCAACCTGCAGCCTGAAACCTGCAACCTCAATCAACGATAAGTCTTTGGCAACAGATCCTTTAATTTGGCGCGGCTGAACTCTTCTACCTCTTTGCCCGTAGAAAGATTGAGCGCGGCCGCGGTTATCCCCGCCGCCTGCTGCATATCGACTGCCCGCACCAGCTGCTTTATCTGGGGGACCATCTTGGGGGGCATACTAAACTTGTCCAGGCCCATCCCCAAAAGGATAAGGACAAATATAGGATCCCCGGACATCTCTCCGCACATCCCCACCCAGATATTATTCCTATGGGCATCGTCGATTATCCGTTTAATCAACCTCAACACCGCCGGATGCGCCGGCTCGTAAAGATAGGCGACCTTTTCATTGGTTCTGTCCACGGCCAGGGCATACTGAATAAGGTCGTTGGTCCCAATACTAAAAAAATCTGCATCGCGGGCTATAAGGTCGGCAGTCACCGCCGCAGAGGGAACCTCGATCATCGCCCCTACCTCCATCTTCTCATCGAAGGCAACGCCCTTGGCCCGCAATTCCTCCCGCGCCTCCTGCAACATCTGGTTGGCCTGGCGCATCTCCTCCACCCCGGAGATCATCGGATACATTACCTTAATCTTTCCGTGCGCCGAGGCCCGCAGCAGGGCCCGCAACTGCACCTTGAAGATATCCGGACGCGCCAGGCAAAACCGTATCGCCCGCCAACCCAAAAACGGCGTCATATCCTTGGGCACATGCAACTGCGAGACAAACTTGTCCCCCCCCAGGTCCAGGGTGCGGATAGTCACCGGATAAGGCTTCATCGTCTGGACGACGAATTTATAGGCCTGATAGTGTTCCTCCTCGGAAGGCAGATCGCCGCGGTTCATATAAAAATATTCCGTGCGGTAAAGGCCGATGCCTTCGGCCCCGTGCTCGATAACGAATGGTATCTC
>JBHHYQ010000190.1:0-2068 GCA_046757595.1 Candidatus Omnitrophota bacterium | reverse complement strand
TTGGTTATAGGGAAGATTAATAATAACATCTACGGTTGAACCGTAGATGTCAACTTAACTCTAAATCGCTTCCTCCAGGCCCTTGATCTCGCGGTATCTGAACACCGGGCCGTTTTGACAAACATAAACCCCGTTTATCTGACAATGGCCGCACTTTCCCAACCCGCACTTCATCTTACGCTCCAGAGAGACTATTATCTGCCTGTCGGGAATACCCTTTTTCAGCAGCTCCTTAATCACGAATTTATACATTATCGGCGGGCCGACCGCTACGGCATAGGTGCGTATGGGGTTTAAGGTATCGCCGGGGATAAGCCCGGTAATCAGGCCGATATTGCCCTTCCAGTCCGGATCGGCCTTGTCTACGGTGCAACGAAAAAGGATATCCAGATGCCTGCCCCACTGTTTTATCTCGTCGTTGAACAACATATCTTTCGGGCTTTTGCAGCCCAAAAGGATGTGCACATCGCCAAAGTCCTTGCGATAATGCATAACATAACGGATAAGCCCGCGCAAGGGGACGATGCCCAATCCTCCGGCGACGATCAACAGGTCATTGCCGAAGAAATTGTCTACGGGAAACCCCCGGCCAAAAGGGCCGCGCACGCCCACGACATCGCCTTTGCCCAGTTTGTGCAGGGCCGTCGTAAGGCTACCCACCTTGCGCACGGTTATCTCGAAATATCCCTGGTCCGTAGGCGAAGAACAAAGCGATATCGGCGCCTCCCCCCAGCCGAATATGGACACCTGCGCAAACTGGCCCGGGGTATAGTCGAAGTTGACGCCCTTATCCGGAAATCGCAAACGGAATAATTTTTCCAGTTTGGTATATTGTTTAACCAGGATAATCTCGGCAGGACGAGGTTTATAAGGAGAGTAAGAAGATATGTTTTGGGGTTCATCAAAAAGTCTTTCCATAACCTTTACGGCCCTGGCCTGATTTTTTCTCGCGGCATTATGAGGCCGGCGCCAAAGATATACGGGCAAACCGACGCCGGCCGGCCTGGATCTTGTATTCCCGGCCGCATACTTCCAAAAGATGGTTGGGATCGCCTATCTTTTCCCCGTTTATCCTAACCGCCCCCTGGGCCACTAAACGGCGCAGTTCGTTCTTCCCTTTCAACCCCAACAAGAGCTTAAGGTTTATGTCCTCGTCATCCACCAAATCGATAATCGCGATGCCGGCAGGGGCGCGCCCAACAGGATACACCTTCTTTACCAACTCCACATCCTTAAAGTCTCTCTTTTGAAAGACCTTCTCGAACTCCTCAGCCGCCGCTATTGCCGCCGTCCTGCCCCAGTAATCCTCCACAATCAAAGCGGCCAACTTCTTTTTCGCCGCCATCGGATGCCCGGCCTTTACATTTTGCAGGTCCTCGTCCGTCAATAATTCGTAGTAACGCCACATCAGCTCATCGGAGACAGACATAATCTTGCCGAACATATCCTGCGGCCTGTCGTTTAGGGCCACATAATTGCCCAGGGACTTAGACATCTTCTGCCGCCCGTCCAGGCCTTCCAGTATCGGCATCATCATTACCACCTGCGGCTCCTGGGCAAAGTCCTGCTGCAGCTGGCGGCCAAAGAGCAGATTAAATCTCTGGTCTGTCCCCCCCAGCTCCACATCCGCCTTCAGCTGGACGGAATCATAGGCCTGCAACAAAGGATAAAACAGCTCCAACAGGGAAATATTCTTATTCCGGCGATAGCGCTGGTTGAAGTCTGCCCGGGCCAATATCTGCGCCAAGGAAGAATGCCCGGCCAATCTCAATACCTGCGACGAGGGCATCTTATCGAACCAATCGCTGTTGAACACTACCCTGGTCTTGCGTTCATCGAGCACCTTAAACACCTGCTGCCGGTATGTCCTGGCGTTATCCCGGACCTGGCCAAGGCTTAACTCCGGGCGAGCCTGGTTTACGCCGCTGGGGTCGCCTATCCTTGCGGTCCAGTCGCCGATAAGGAAATAGACGATATGCCCCAAGTCCTGAAACTGCCGCAGTTTTCTCAACAACACCGTATGCCCCAGGTGCATATCCGCGGCCGTAGGGTCGAACCCGGCCTTGAC
>JBHHYQ010000189.1:0-2135 GCA_046757595.1 Candidatus Omnitrophota bacterium | reverse complement strand
GCATACGGGCAAAAGACGGCTTATAAATGTGCATTAGTTAGTCAAGGGTTAATAACATTGGAGGTCAAGATGAAACATAGAGGCTTTACCTTAATCGAACTTATGATTGTCGTAATAATCATTGCCGCGTTGGCGGCGATGGTCGTGCCGCGGCTTTCCGGCCGTTCGGAACAGGCC
The DNA here is from genome assembly GCA_046757595.1 of Candidatus Omnitrophota bacterium. GTDB lineage: Bacteria > Omnitrophota > Gorgyraeia > Ghiorseimicrobiales > Ghiorseimicrobiaceae > JBHHYQ01. Next base: position 1,958 of record JBHHYQ010000189.1, on the reverse strand, counting down.
CGGATAGCCATCGCCAAGTCGGACATCGAGTCTAACATCGGTATGGCCCTGAAGTTATACGAGCTGGATAACGGCAACTTTCCCACTACCGAGCAGGGGCTTAATGCCTTGTTGTCTCAGCCGTCGTCGGATCCTGCGCCGTTGAACTGGAACGGGCCTTATCTGGAAAAGTCTCCGGTCGACCCCTGGAAGAACCTTTATCAGTATAAATACCCCGGGGCGCGCAATCCTTCCGGTTACGACCTTTATTCTTTGGGCAAAGACGGGGTAGGGGGGACGGATGACGATGTGGGCAACTGGCAATAGGCTTCGGGCGTTTACCCTTATTGAGCTGTTGGTCGTTACGGCGATATTAGGGGTGGTGTCTTTGGGGATATTTTCCGTATTTTCCGGAGGATTGAAGGTTTACGAGCGAGCGCAGGAGGACGGCCGCGTAGAAAGCGATGCCCGCCTGGCTATGGAAAAGATGCAGCGGGATATAAGGAATGCCCTTCCTTTTTCCGGGATTGGTTTTCAGGGAAGCGCAGACAGGATTTCTTTTGCCCTGCCTTTGTCTTATTTGCAAGAGGGCAAGACAAAGGAAAAGATGGGCAAGGTATTTTATTATCGGGACGGCCAAAGCGGGTCATTGATTAGGCAGCAGCATAGTTATCCCGCAGGTGATGCGAATAGCTCCGAGAGCGGAGATCGCCGCGATGCCCTGGCGGATTTGGCATCCTTGGCCTTTAGTTATTATTATCTCGATAGCGGAGACAATAGTTATAAATGGGCATCTTCCTGGGGGGACGGGGATGAACAAGGGGCGCCGCCCGCGGCAGTGCGCATAGAAATGAAGTTGGCGGACGGCAAAAGAGAGGTCTTTTTGTCCAAAACGGTGATGGTCCCCGTAACGGACACGGGGGAGGATGATGAAGAGCAGGGTAAATAAGACAGGGGGGACAATGAAGGTTTATCTTAACGGAAAGTTTGTGGAAAAAAATGCCGCTAAGGTCTCGGTGTTCGACCACGGCCTGTTGTATGGCGACGGCGTATTCGAGGGGATACGAAGTTACGGCTGTTTAATCTTTAGGCTTAAGGATCACATCGAAAGGCTCTATGCCTCGGCGCGGGCGATAATGTTGGGTCTGCCTTTGACCAGGCAGAAAATGGCCGACGCGATCATAAAAACCCTGCGCATAAACAAACTAAAAGATGCCTATATCAGGGTGGTGGTAACCCGCGGCGAAGGGGACCTGGGGCTGGACCCCCGCAAGTGCCGCAGCCCGTTATTGTTTATTATCGCCGACCATATCACCCTATATCCGCAGGAACTATACGAAAAGGGGCTGAGTATCGTTACCGTGCCCACCCGCCGCAATATAAGCGAGGCGGTCTCGCCCCAGATAAAGTCCTTGAATTACCTTAACAATATTATGGCCAAGATAGAGGCAACGAATTGCCGCGCGGAAGAGGCATTGATGTTGACTCAGTCCGGTTATGTTTGCGAATGCGCGGGGGATAATATATTTATGGCCCGCGGCAAGAGGTTGATAACCCCTGCGGAGTCGATGGGCATCTTGTCCGGGATTACCCGTAAGGTGGTTATGGATCTGGCGGCCAAGATAAACATCCCCGTAGACAAGGGGCGCATAACCCGTTACGACCTGTTTAATGCCGACGAGGTGTTTTTGACCGGCACGGCTGCCGAGATTGTCCCCGTGGTAAAGATAGACGGAAGGGTTATCGGTAAGGGCCGTCCCGGGGAGATTACCTTATCTTTGACCAAAGAATTCCGCAAGGCTACCAGTATGGATGGGGTGAGATATAGTTTGTAGAGTTTATAGAGTTTGTTGAGTTTGTTGAGTTACTTGAGTTTATTGAGTTTGTAGACTTTGTTGAGTTATTATTCAATAGACATTTACCAGGGAGGAAGGCCTTCTTGAGCTCAAACAGAGAGAACAGAAGGGGTAATTCGGCCT
>JBHHYQ010000188.1:0-2161 GCA_046757595.1 Candidatus Omnitrophota bacterium | reverse complement strand
CCCCGCTTGCTCAATCCAGCTCTGGCTTCCAGGGTAGCCAGGCGCTCATGGAAGGTGAACGCCAGTCGGAACTAATCACGAATTTCTTCAATTCGCTTCTCCACGCCATCAATCCTTTTTTCCAGGCCATCAATGCGCATATTAATTCCATCCAGCTTGGCATTGACGGCTTCAAATTTACCCTCTATCGCCCGCAACTCCGGGGCGACGATCTCCGAAAATACCTTTCTGATATCCATATCCTGCCCCTTTCTGTTTTGTCTCTACAATACCACCACAATTATTTATTGTCAAGGATAATCTCGGTTCTTGGTTATCATCGCGGTTTTCGGTTTTCGGTTTTCGGTTTTGGGGAAAAATATTTCCCGAACACCGAACACCGAACACCGAACACCGATAACAAAGGAGGTGTATTATGGCTATACAGGATGTATTTGGGCTTAGGTTCGATCATCTGGTGGTCTTTCAGCGCGACAGGAGTGTCTTCGCCTGCGCGCGGACCACAGATGGCCGAGTTCGTATCTTTCTTGCATTCGAAGATGGACGGGGACAAGTCTACTCTCGCAACGGCCTCCAGCGCCGCTGGGAGCCGATTCGCGGAGAGCTGGCTCAGCGCATCCGCAATCGCATCAGCACCGCGCGCGGCGACGTCCCTGTTTACAAGCTCAACGGTAGGGCTCCTCTGGCGGTCTGATCGGCTGTCAGAGGCGTCTTCTTCGCCGGCCCGCCGCGGTTCGCGGGGGCGACTTGTAAGGAAGGCGGTGTTTGTATTTATTTTAGCCGTGGGTTTAAGCCTCTCTATTTTATTCTCTCGTCACATTAAATCCGGGATACTTTCCGGGCTGGATAAGATTGGTTATTATTCCATTGAGCGGAAGTTAAGGAGAGATGGCATTTATTTGCGAGAGGAGTTTTATCCCCGCGCAGTCATCGAGGTTAACTCCCTACCCGATCTTATCCGTTATATCCAGGATAAAAACCTCAGGCATATCTCGTTTCTTTTGTCCGATAATATATCTCAGAAGGAAATCGTTTCTTTTCTGTATCAGGGGGCGCGTCATATTGCGGTGTTGCTGGATTTCAAGTTGGTGGGCAGGCCGGACGGAAGCATCGAGAGGTTCCTGACTATCGGAGACAGGGATGTCTTGCGTCCGTTAAGGGTTGAGGCTTCTTACGGGAAGGTGTTGTTGGATATCTATATTCCCAATGTCAAAGAGTCTTTGTCTCTTCCCTCTGCCTCGCAATATCTCCTCCTGGAGAACGAAACGAGGCAGGGTGTTGCCGCCGCGGCCTATTTTATCTTAAGCGCCGAAGGAAGGCTGACGCAGTTCGACATTGTCTTGCCGCGGCAGGAATACTATGAGCTTCGCATAGGAAACATAATTACTCTCATCCCCGTTTCGCCTTATGATAACGATAATACTTCCCGGGAAAGAGATTGGCAGGCCTGGATGCAAACATTGAAGAAAAGCGTTCCTCAGATGAAGGATGTCGATAGCCTTGTCTTGATATCGCCCGAAGGCCGCAAGGTAATTATTCGCGAAAACCTGAAATTGGGGGGATTTTTTGGTGAAGTTGCGCCGTCGTTAAAAAAATCAGAGACCCCTCAGAAAAAAATAAGCTGGGGCGGCAAGGATGGAGGCAGCTCTTCTCCTGTTTATAGCAATAAGTTGCCCTTTCAGGAATTTGTCCTGTTTTTAGGCGTATCTTTTCTCTTGTTGGGCATCACTCAGGGGGACGTCTTGCTTTCGGCCTTAGGAACGGCCATCTTTGCCTATTTTACATTTTCCCTGCGGGAAAAGACGGAAAAGATAAAAGAGCTGACTAAGGAAGCTTATACAGATCCCCTTACCGGCCTCCCCAATCAACGGGCTTTTGTTGGTGATTTGAAAGCGATGATAGAAAGGAATGAGCCTTTTGCATTGCTTCTTATCGATGTGGATCGCTTTAAAGCTATCAACGACACCTATGGGCATGAAAAAGGAGACGAGATTATTGGAAAAGTAGCCGATATCCTCTTGGGCCTAGCCAGCAGATGGTCTGGCGTTAAGCTATATCGCCGTTACAGCGGGGATGAGTTTGCGGTTATTCTTGATTTAGCGTCGGAGCAAGATGTCAAAGTGCTTGCTGAGGAGATGAGAAGGGTTGTAGATGAAAAAGC
>JBHHYQ010000187.1:0-2228 GCA_046757595.1 Candidatus Omnitrophota bacterium | reverse complement strand
CCGGCGCCGCAGCCGCGGTCCCGCGCCGCAACAGGGGATATACTTTTGCCCCAGATGCATAAACTCTTTGGGGACATAAAGCCTGTCTCCCTGGGCATATTCGATAACCATATGGTCCTGCTTATCCCTGCCGGAGCCGGAGGAAGATGTCTTTCCCGGACATTCCTGCCGCGTTATGCCGCGATATCTGCCGATGCCATATTGAGTATGCACGACATAATCCCCCGGGCGCAGGTCGATGAAATTTTCCAGGGGCTGGTCGGAACGAAAACGCGATGCCTGAGGTCTGCGTTTGGGGAGGATAATAACAATCGTGTGCTCGAATAGGCGCCGGCCCGAGGCAATGTCGAAACTTGCGATCGAAGAAATCCCCGCGCCGTCCAAGTCGATACGTAGGGGGAAATCGAATGTTACGGGAAAGATGTCCAACACCCCGCCGCGCAGGGCAAACTCGCCCTGGTCCCCGACGCTGGCCTGGCGGCGATAACCAAACCCAGCCAGGGAATGAACAAGATTGTCCAAATCAACCTCTTCGCCTTTATAAAGCTTTATAGAACGAAAATCCATCTTATTAACCCTACCCCCGCCGCCTTTTCTGCCAAAACAATATCAGGGGGCTGGCGATGTATATCGTAGAATAGATGCCTGAGGTAAACCCGACCAGAAGGCAATAAGCAAAGTCGTTGAGTATCTCCCCGCCGGAGAAAAACAGGGCCAGGACGACAAACAGGGTAAGCGCGGTAGTAAGGATAGTCCGGGCCAAGGTCTGGTTGATGGCCAAGTTTATCACCTCGGCCAGGCTCAACTTATGTTTCAGCCGCGCCAGCTCGCGGATACGGTCGTAGATAACGATGGTATCGTTTATGGAATAACCGGCAATGGTCAACAGGGCGCTAACGATAAGCAAGTCGATACTGCGCCCGGCAAAGGCCATAAATCCCAAACTAATGAAGATATCATGGAACAAGGCGATAATCCCGGCCAGGGCAAAACCAAAACGTTGGAAACGAAACCCGATATAGGTCAGTATCCCGGCCAAAGAATAAAGCAGGGCCAATATCGCCTTTTTCTTGAGCTGCCGCCCTACGGCCGGGCCGACCTTCTCTACCCTCAATACATCCAGCTTGCTCTCCGCAAAATCGGCGCGCAGCCTTTGTTCTATGCCCTGGGCCAGGTCTTTTTGGGTGTGGATAGAGATAAACCCGGGGTTGTCTTTACCCTGCTGGATAACAGCCTCGGCCAGGCCAATATCCTTTAGGCTGTTGCGGACATCCTCTACGGATACTGCCGGAGAAAGGCTGTATTCCTGCACCTGCCCCCCGGTAAAGTCTATCCCATACATCTGCCGGCCCCTGATGAAGAACACAGACAACCCCAGGATAATGATAGCCACAGAAAGAGAGAAAAACACCGCCCGCTGCCGCACGAAATCGACCTTGGTTTCCCCGAACAGGCGGAACATCGGCAAGCGCTTTAACAGCCGCGCCGACAACAGCGCCTCGAATATCGTACGGGTAACCACAATAGCCGTAAACATGCTGGCAAGAAGCCCGATAGACAAGGTCACGGCAAACCCCTTAATCGGCCCGCTGCCGAACTGAAACAAAAGAAAAGCGGCGATAAGGGTAGTGATGTTGGAGTCGAAGATGGCGCCGAAGGCCTTATTGTATCCGTTGTTGACCGAAAGACGCAAGGGCCGCCCCAGGCGCAGCTCGTCGCGGATACGTTCGTTGATCAACACATTGGCGTCCACGGCCATACCCAGGGTAAGGACGACCCCGGCAATGCCCGGCAGGGTCAATGTCGCCCCGAATAACCCCAGCCCGGCCAGGATAAGCAGGAAATTCAGGGCCAGGGCGATATCGGCAATCACCCCGGCCAAAAGATAATATCCGGCCATAAACACAAATACGCAAACCCCGCCGATAACCGTTGCAGTTATCCCCTTACGCACGGAATCCTGGCCCAACAACGGCCCTACGGTCCGCTCCTCCTCGATATAAAGCGGCGCCGGCAGGGCCCCGGCCTTGAGCTGGATACTCAGGTCCACGGCCTCATCCGGAGTAAACTGGCCGGTAATCACCCCTCGTCCCGACGGTATCGGCTCATTGATGTTCGGGTCGGATATTATTTTATCGTCCAGAACGATCGCCAGGCGGCGGCCGACATTGTCCCGGGTAATCTGGGCAAACTTCTTGCCCCCGGCGGCATTGAACTCGATAGCCACA
>JBHHYQ010000186.1:0-2268 GCA_046757595.1 Candidatus Omnitrophota bacterium | reverse complement strand
AGCGTTATAAAATATCAAGCATAATTGAAGATAACGCTTAACCGTATGAACCACAATGGGTTAACGCCGATTTTTGATGAATTTTTAACAAGGTGCTGCAATATCATATTTAGCCCCAACGGGATTCGAACCCGTGTCTGATGGCTGAGAACCACCTGTCCTGGGCCAGGCTAGACGATGGGGCCGGAAAGACATAATTCAAAAACACAAAGAGGCGCTAACACAGAAAAATCAATCGACTATAATTTACCATACAATAGACCGATAGTCAATATTTTTTATCTTTTATGCCTGACGCGGACATGCCGGTATCTTTCACGGCTACGATTACAATCTTTTGTTTTTCAAAACCCGCCTGGCATATTTTAAGTCTTCTCCGGTATCTACCCCCAAACTATCAAAAGGCGTCTTAAGCGCCTTAATGCGATAACCATTTTCCAAGACGCGTAGTTGTTCCAGTCGTTCGGCCTTCTCCAGGAATGACGGCTTAAAAGAAGAAAATCTGAGCAAAAAATCCCGACGATAGCCGTAGAGGCCTAAATGCTTGTAACAATGCCCAAACAAAGGATTTCTATAATCTTTGGCCCGCTTACAATAAGGCAAGGGCGAACGAGAAAAATACAAGGCAAAATTATCTTTGTCCGTAACCACCTTGACGACATTCGGGTCATAAAGCTGACGGATGCCCCTTATTTGCGTCTTTAAGGTAGCCATAACCAAAGAATGGTCTTGGGATAAGACATAAGCAACTCTGTCTATCATCTGCGGCCTTATCAACGGCTCATCAGCCTGGATGTTTACTACGATATCTACATCTTTAAGCGGCCTCACCACCTCCACAACCCGCTCCGTTCCGCAGCGGTGCCCCTGAGAAGTCAAGACCACCTCAGCCCCAAACCCCTCTGCCGCGGCCTTTACCTTAGGATGGTCGCAGGCAATAATTACCCGCTGCAAAAGCCGGGCCTTTTTTGCCCGCCTGTAGACCCATTCAAGCATCGGCCGTCCACAGATATCCGCCAACACCTTACCCTCAAGCCTCGTAGAACCAAACCGCGCGGGAATAACCCCCAAGATAGTCATTTTCATAAAATAATGTTTTATTTCAAAGATTAATTTAATTTTAAAGAAGGTTTATCTCTTCGCGCTTTTGGCCTAAGGCAACACCGGAATCCCGGCGCGAGCCTCGCTTCACCCCGGACAAAATCTCGCCATACATTCCGACACCCCGTCACGACTCTCGCCTTATATCCTTTCTGCGGCAATTATCCTCCACCGCCTCCAAATAATCCTCACCACCCATTCAGGATTTTCGATGCCCATTTCGCCCCCACTCTATCTTATCATACCACTTTTTCGGCTAGTGCACTGTGACATGAATTTCCAACAGTGCAGTAGCCCAACAATACCGCGCATTCTTCAGATGGCCTTTGGCCTGTTTTTATTCTGCGCTCCGTCATCTGCCTTACATAACATCTTATCTAATCAATCCCATCCTCTTAGGCGGCCAATAGATCACGAAGGCCTTGCCGATAAGATATTTTTTGGGGACAAAACCCCAATAACGGCTGTCGTAGCTGGAGGCGCTGTTGTCCCCCAACACAAAATAACTACCTTCCGGAACATGGACCTTAACTCCGCTGGCCCCATATCGGCTCTCTTCTTTGTTGTAATAAAATCTCTTGCTGATCTTGGGGTCGTCTACGGCCTTTCCGTTTACATATATGTTTCCGTTCTTGATCTCTATCGTATCTCCCCCCACCCCGATAAGCCGCTTGATAAAGTCGCGTTTTTTGTCTACGGGATAAAGAAAGACGATAACATCGCCCCTCTTCGGCTGCGACACCGCCGGCAACCTGATATTCGTCCCGGGGATCCGGGCCCCATACCAGAACTTGCTTACCATAAGCATATCCCCCTGCTTTAAGGTGGGGCGCATCGAACCGGTGGGGATCTTGAATGCCTGGACGACAAAGGTGCGGATTACCAGAAACAAGATAAAGGCCCATACCGCGGACTCCAGCCATTCCCTCCAGGCCGGTTTTTTTAATTGTTTATCGATATTCATTTTTTATCCATACAAAACGCATTAATTAGTGGGTGTGTCCTGTTGCGAGTTGCGAGTTCGGCTGCTTTTTAGCCGAACGAAGCCCTTGTCTGAGCTTCCTTTACCCAACCTACACCACAGAATGGTTTTGGTTGAGATGAACTTGGTAAGTGGGTGTGTCCTGTTGCGAGTTGCGAGTTCGGCTGCTTTTTAGCCGAACGAAG
>JBHHYQ010000185.1:0-2283 GCA_046757595.1 Candidatus Omnitrophota bacterium | reverse complement strand
GGGTCAACTCCCAGGCTATTAGAGTTATTGAGTTTGTTGAGTTACTTGAGTTACTTGAGTTACTTGAGTTTGTTGAGTTTATTGAGTTTGTTGGGTTTTTTGAGTTCATTGAGTTCATTGAGTTTGTTGGGTTTGTTGAGTTTTGAGCCAGGTTGCGGCCTGCAGGGCATAATAGGTAATTATCAGGTCTGCCCCGGCGCGCTTAAAGCCGGTCAGGGCCTCGAGGACAACCTTCTTTTCGTCCAACCAGCCCCGGGACGCGGCAGACTTAATCATTGCATACTCTCCGCTCACGGAATAACAGGCCAAAGGAAAACCCAATTCCCGCTTCAGACGGTATATTATATCCTGATAGCCCCAGGCCGGCTTGACCATAATTATATCCGCCCCTTCCTCTATATCCAGCCGGGCCTCGACTACGGCCTCCCGGGAATTATGATAATCCATCTGGTAACTACGTCTGTCGGCAAATGCCGGGGGCGATTCCGCTGCCTGGCGAAACGGCCCATAAAGATCAGAGGCGTATTTGGCCGAGTAGCCCATAATCTTTACCTGCGGATAATTGTGTTTCAATAGGGCCTGCTTTATCACCCCCACCTGCCTGTCCATCATTGCCGAAGGGGCAACCATATCCACGCCGGCCCGGGCATAAGAGACAGCGATCCGGGCCAATATTTCTATCGTCTTATCGTTATCTATAAAATCAGAGGGCGGGAGACGTAGGGCGGAGGCCGGATTGTTTTTCTGTCCTCTGGCCTCTGTCCTCTGGCCTCTGATAATTCCGCAGTGCCCGTGCGAGGTGTATTCGCACATACAGACATCGCCGATTACCTTCAGTCGCGGAACAGCCCTTTTGATCCCGGCTATCGCCCGCTGCGCCACCCCTTGCGGGTCATAGGCGCAAGAGGCAATCTCGTCCTTCTTTTCCGGGATACCGAACAACAAGACATAAGGAATGCCGCGGTCATAAATCCTCTTTGCCTCTTCTGCGGCCTCACCGGGAGAAAACTGATAAATACCGGGCATAGAGGCTATCTCCCGACGGGAAGACAACGTCTCCTTTATGAACATCGGCATAATCAGCTCTTGCGCCGAGACCGAGTTCGTCTCCCGATACCTCTGCCGCGTCTGTTCGTCTTTACGTCTTTCCAACACTTATCGGTATGTGTTTTTGGGCTGCAGGTTTCAGGTTTCAGGCTGCAGCCTAGCCCCTACAACCTCTTCTTCCTCAAGATAACAGGCCGGGTCCTCCTGCCAAATATCCCCATAAACCGCCTCGGCGCGCACGCGGAAATTGCCGGCGCAGATATCCTGGAAGCGGCAACGCGCGCATTTCCCCTTAAGCAACCTCTTCCTGTTATGTCTTAAGCGCCACAACAACCCATCGCTCTCATCGCTCCAGATCCGGCTAAATGGGCGCTGGCGCACATTGCCCAGGCTGTAATGCCGCCAAAACTGGTCGAAGTGGACAAATCCCCGCTCATCGATATTGGCAATAGCAATGCCCGATTTATTGCCGCCGTTAATCCGCAGTAGACGCAAGGCCTCATTTGCCCGACGGGCATCTTCTTTTTTTAGCTGCAGATAGAGGTAAACCCCGTCGCAGTGATTGTCTACGGTCAATATCTCGATGTCTTGGGCGCGCAATTTTCGGCAACGGGCAAAGATTAGGTCTATAGTGCGGCGGGCCTGGTCTTTGCTTAAGTCTTCGTTAATCATCGCGCTGCCCCGCCCGGAATAAACCAGGTGATAAAAACAGATACGGGGGATGCCTTCGGACTCAGCCAGGTCCAATATCCCGCCAATGTCAGAAAAATTATCACGGGTGATTGTCCAGCGCAGCCCCACACGCACCCCGACATCACGGCAGCTCCTTATCCCCCGCAGGCTTTCCCGAAATGCCCCGGGGCGGCCGCGGAAACGGTCGTGCCTGCGCTCCAAACCATCCAGGCTTATCCCGACATAAGAAAAACCCGTATCCTTTATCCTCGCCGCAGTATCTTTGTCGATTAAAGTGCCGTTGGTAGAGAGGACCGTGCGCAGGCCCTTGTCTCGCGCATAGCCCCCCAATTCCCAAATGTCGGGGCGCATAAGTGGCTCCCCTCCGGAGAACAAAAGCACGGGCGCGCCAAAGGCGGCCAGGTCGTCGATCATTGCCCTGGCCTCGACCGTAGTAAGCCCCTCCCGAAAGTTGCGGCCACGGACGGCATCGACATAACAATGCCGACAGGCCAGGTTACACCTGCGGGTCATATTCCAGACAACAATCGGCCGACAGCTATC
>JBHHYQ010000184.1:0-2301 GCA_046757595.1 Candidatus Omnitrophota bacterium | reverse complement strand
ATGCCTCTTGCCCCTATTGTTATGTCCCGCCCCGGATGAGAAAAAAGGGGCGGTCGATGAGCAAAAGAGATATCGCTTTTATCCTGGATAAGATACACAGATACAAAAAATCCCTCGGCAAAGACAAGAAGAAGCTGGTTATCGTCTTTCATGCCAGCGAGCCGTTGTTGGTCAAGGATGCGGTGTTTTACGCCATAGAAAGGTTCAAAGATAAATTCCTGTTCGGCCTGCAGACCAATGCCCTGCTTCTGGAAAAAGAGGATGCGCGGTTTTTGGTTAAGCATAAGGTGGGCGTGGGGATATCTTTAGACTCGCATAACCCCCGACGCAACGACCGGCTGCGCAGCGGAAACTTTGCCCGGGTATCTGCGGCCCTGGGGTGGTTTGATGGATATCCGGGGCTAAATGTGATTACCACGATAACCAAAGACAATGTCAAAGACCTTAGCGGCATTGTCCGTTTTCTGCACAAAAAGAAGGTTGCCTGCGTGTTGCTTAACCCCCTGCGCCTCACCCAGCCTTATGCCCGCCGGCTCAGGCCGCAAGAGGAGGTGTTGACGCGTGAGTTTATAAAGGCCGTAGATACGGCGATTGAACTGACGCGGCGCTCCGGCCGACAGATTATCGTCGCCAATTTTGCCAACATACTCTTGGGCATTGTCTCTCCTTTTGCCCGCAGGCTGATGTGCGATATCTCTCCCTGCGGCGGGGGGAGGTGCTTTTTTACGATCACTGCCTCCGGGGAGATGATCCCCTGCGGGGAGTTTATCGGCCTGCCCGGTTTTTCCGGGGGGAATATATTCCGGCAGGGGATAAGGCGGGCAATGTCCTCTGCGTCCTTTGATAAGGTCCGGGGCAGGTTTGTGGAGAAGGTCGAGGAGTGCGCCGGGTGCGAACTGCGCAACATCTGCGGCTCGCCCTGCCCGGCCGAACTTTATGCCCTGGGAAAATTTTGGCGAAAGTCGGTATTTTGCGAATTCTACAAGCAGATAATCCGTTACGGCTTCAAGCTGATATCTCAGGGAAAAGAAGAATACATCCTGCGTCGGGAGATTAGGGGCAGTTTGAGGTATGAATATCGGTTGGGTAATTAGTTAACCCTGAAAAACTCTGTTTTTCAGGGGGAACTAATTAGAGGACAGAGGCCAGAGGACTTTTATGCCCTACATCTCAATCATTGTCTCCGCCTATATATTAGACTTGTTTATCGGCGATCCGCAATGGCCGGGGCATCCGGTGAGGGTGTTGGGCAAGTTTATAGCCTGGTTTGAGAGGCGGCTTTATCCTCCCTGGGGCAATTGCCCTGCGGGCAATCTGCGGCGGGTAAATGAGCAGCATTCGTCCATAGCCAAAAGGCTGCGGGGCGCGGTGTTGGTGGTTGTGGTCGTGGGCCTGGCTTACGCCGCGCCCCGGGCCCTGATTGCCGGAGGGGATTATTTTGCTCCCGGGTTGGGGTTTGCGGTTTCCGTGTTTTTTGTCTGGTCGGCAATCTCGGTCAAGGCCCTTAAGCGCGAGGCGATGCGCGTCTATCGCGCCTTGCGGGATAACGACATCGTCTCGGCGCGAAGAAACCTCTCGGCAATCGTTGGCCGGGATACCGGCCACTTGGGGCCGGGCGATATTATTCGCGCTACACTGGAGGCCATTGCCGAGAGCGTGGTAGACGGGATTGTCTCTCCTTTGTTTTTTGCCTTCCTGGGCGGGGCGCCGCTTTGTATGGCTTATCGCGCCGTAAACACCCTCGATTCGATGGTCGGCTACAAAAACGAGCGCTATAAGGATTTTGGCTGGGCCGCGGCCCGGCTGGATGATGCGGCGAATTTCATCCCCGCCCGACTCTCGCCGTTGTTGTTCGTCTTGGCCTGCGGGATTTCCGGTAAGGATGGCTGGGCTGCGGCGCGCATAGCCTGGCGCGATGGCGGCAAAAACCCCAGCCCGAATAGCGGCATTCCCCAGGCGGCCCTGGCCGGAGCCCTGGGCGCGCAGCTGGGAGGAGAAAGTTTTTATCGGGGGCAGCGGGTGGATAAGCCGCGTATCGGCGAAGACAAGACGGCATTAAGCCTCGGCCACATCCCCCAGGCCATCCGGATTGCTTATCTATGCGCGGGGTTGATGGTGTTGATGTTTTGCGTATTGCGTATTGCGTAGTGCGTCGTGCGTATTGCGTCGTGCGTCGTGCGTCGTGCGTATTGCGTCGTGCGTAAAAAACATTATCTCCGAAGAGCACTAATTAATTCCCCCTGAGTTAAGTTGACATCTGCGGTTGAACCGTAGATGTCAACTTAACTTATCCGCGTGTAT
>JBHHYQ010000183.1:0-2342 GCA_046757595.1 Candidatus Omnitrophota bacterium | reverse complement strand
TTGAATACAGGAATAATTATCTCGCAGGGCATCCTCCCTCCACAGACGACAAATCCTCCCGTCTTATTAACCCTTGACTTGTTAATGAGACATTTATAAGCCAGGATTTTGTCCGTAGGCAAGGCGCGACGACGCAGGCGTGCCCATCGGTGGCACGTCAAGGACGACCCATCCACTGGATGGGTGCCCCGACGCAGCATACGGGCAAAAGACGGCTTATAAATGTGCATTAGTTAGTCAAGGGTTAATAATCCAGCCTACGAGGTTGGATTAAGGTTGAACATAATCCCGCAGCGCCGCCTTCCAATGACGCAGGGGTTTATGAGCAAGACGATTGAACTTGGTGTTATCCAATAGAGAATTGGCAGGGCGCCTTGCCGGGCGGGACAGGTCCTGAGACCTTGCCGCCACGACTAAACAGGAAATTTTCCTCAACCGGGCCACGGCCCGCGCCAGTTCATACCAGCTGCAACCTCCCCGGTTGGTAATATGATATATCCCCCTGTAGCGGCGGGGGGCATGCTGCGCGGAAAAGACAAGACGCCTTATCCCCCCCGCCAAGTCATAAACATAGGTAGGCGCGCCTATCTGGTCGCCGACCACTTTTAGGCGGGGTTTGTTCTTCATCGCCCGGCTTATCTTGTCTACGAAATTGTTCCCTCCCGGGCCATAAAGCCAACTGCTACGAACAATAAAATAATGCTGCAGGTTTTTGCGGATAAATCTCTCGGCGCGCAGTTTATCCCGGCCGTAGACATTCAGAGGATAGGCACGGTCTTTTTCGTTGTAGGGCGCCTTTTTACGCCCGGAAAAGACATAGTCGGTGCTGATAAAAAAAAGCGAGCTGCCGAGGGCCCGGGCAACGCGGGCAACATTAACCGTCCCGCGAAAATTTACCGCCGCGGATTTAGCCGGGTTAAGCTCGCAGCCATCCACATCGGTCCAGGCTGCGGCGTGGATAATGACTTGGGGAGAGGCCGCCTCTATCGTCTGCCTCAAACGAGAATAATCGGCAATGTCGCAACGGTAAAAACGGCATTTGTCGGCCCGCCGCCGCAGCCCCAGCCCAAACAAGGAACAATCTTTTGCAAGCACTCCACACAGGACGCGGCCAAGCATCCCCGCGGCCCCGGTAATCAATATCTTCATAAACTTATATTCAACCTAATCCAATCTACGCAAAATGTATCACGCATTCTGTTATCGCGAGAGGCTAAAACAGCGAATACCAGGTCCTACTGCACTATGACATTAGTTGTTGTCAAAATTCATCAACCTTATCCCACCTCACAGGTTGGACACGATTGGGCATATTCGAATTCCATATCAAAATTATACCATATTTATTTATATTTGCAACAATTACCCCTTAAACGCAACACGCAACACGCAACAAAACAGTCCGGGACTAAAATATTGCGTATTGCCTACATTCCCTTAATGAGACAAAAAAACCGACAATCAGACTGTGTCACAATTAACCGTATATCTCAATTCGGCTATGTTTTGCAATCTTGTTGATATCACGTTTTCCGATATTGTTAAACAAAAACCCGAAAATAACCAAAAATAATCCTCCCATCGTCGGAAAATTATGGTATAATGATAGACGTTGTTGGTAATCTTTCCTATATATAACAACGTCTTCTTGCCTGAGGATGAACAAAGAACTCTGCGATAAGAAGAAGATGAAGTCCCGTATCCAGGATGTGCTCAAAGAACTGGAAGAGACCAAGGCCCCTTCCTTAAACACCACGGACAAAGACTGTCAGAGGATGAACAGCGCCTCCGGTTCCTATGCCGGGTATAATGCCCAAAATGTCGTAGACGAAAAACACGGGCTTATCGTGCATAGCAAGGGTTCTTATCTTTACCGTATCCAGGACAAGAGGCTATGCCTGGCCTGTAGGCGTTTTAATAGCGGGCACCACCCGCCTCAGGCGGATAGCTGCACCCGATGCAAACAGGGTCGCCTGATAAACGAACTCCTGCGCCAACGTTTTCAGGAAGACTACAATCAACCAGATGCCCAGGGGATATACCGGCTCAGGGGACAAAAGGCAGGACTACCCTTTGGGCATATCAAACGTAACTTAGGGGTTAGGGCATTTTTGTTAAGGGGGCTGGATGGGGTCAGGGCCGAGATGTCTTTGTTCTCTACCTGCTTCAACCTGGCGCGGATGATTACGTTATTGGGGGTCGGAGGGGTAATTGCCGCCTGCAGCGCTTAACGACCGGTCCGGCAATACCGGATTTTCCCCGAAATTACCCCTGCATAGCCATTTTTCCGTCTGCCTCGTTGACAGAACCCTCAACGCAAGACCCCCAGCGCCCCCGGACCC
>JBHHYQ010000182.1:0-2365 GCA_046757595.1 Candidatus Omnitrophota bacterium | reverse complement strand
TCTTTGCCCAACGCCTTCAATAACGAGACATCTCCCGCGCCCCCGTGGCCAAAATTGAAATTACTGCCCACGAATATCTTTTCAGGGTTGGCTATATAAACCAACCGGCGCAGGAAATCCTGCGGCGATATGCGCGAAAACCGTCGATTGAAACTTATCACCAGGCATATATCCACACCCGTTTCGGCGATAAGGTCCAGACGATGCGGCAAAGAGGTAAGATGAGCGAAGATATGTCGCGAGCTCAATATCTTGCGGGGATGAGGGAAGAAAGTAACACATACCGCCTTTCTCCTTCGGGAATGGGCGCAATGGACCAGAGAAGACAAAATATAGCAATGCCCCAGATGCACCCCGTCGAAAACGCCCAAGGAGGCATAAGGACGATGGGAAAGGCCGTCAATCTTTTTTCCAAACCCGTAAATGACCCGCATCTATCTCGTCTAAGTTTATGCTTTCCTCGATGCTAAATGGACCGACGTTTGTCCGCCGAATAGCAGAGATATGCCCCCCGCAGGACAAACTGCGGGCGATATCCTCTCCCAGTGTCCGCACATAGGTCCCCCGGGAACACTCCAGGCGAAACACGATATCCGGCAAAGAAAACCTCAATAACTCAAGGCGATAGACGGTAATCTCCCGGGCCTGGCGCGGGACATCGATGCCGCGCCGGGCAAATTTATATAAAGGCCGGCCTTTATATTTTACTGCCGATACCATCGGCGGCACCTGACTTATCTTGCCTGTGAATTTAGACAAGGCTGCCTCTACCTGCTGGCGCGATATCCCCTGATAATCGAAACGTTGCGTAATATGCCCGTCGCTATCCCCGCTGTCCGTGGCCTCCCCCAATCTAAGCGTCGCCTCGTAAACCTTATTGAAATTCATAAATGTCTGAAACAACCGCGTTGCTCGCCCCACAAGTATCAAAAGCACCCCGGTAGCCAAAGGGTCCAGGGTCCCGCTGTGCCCAACCTTTTTCGTCTTAAGCCGGCGGCGCGCTATATCTACGACATCATGCGAAGTAATCCCCCGCGGCTTGTCTATAACCAATATCCCTTCAGTCACAGTAAATCTCCTTTTATTGACACTTTTCCAACCAATAAACCCTGTTAAAATACCGAAAAGCGAAAACGTTAATGAGACAAAAAGTGACATTGTCGGTTTTTGTCTCATTATTAACCCTTGACTTGTTAATGAGGCAATTTAGAAGCCAGGGGTTAATAAGAACAGGATTGGTTTCGGATTAGTTTCAGGACATAGTCCCAGCCTGAAGCCTGCCGCCTACCTCAACGCAACAGCCGCAGCACCTTTTTCTCTGCCTCGTCCAGCGACAAGCCTTTAAGCGTAGCCCCGGCGGCGTTTTTATGCCCCCCACCCCCCAGGCGCAGGGCCACCTTGCTCACATCCACCCGTCCCCGCGAACGCATATTGACCCGCACCTCACCTTTGTCTCGTTCATAACGCAAAAGAAAACAAACCTGAACATCCTTTATCCGGCGGGCAAAATCCAGAATACTGTCAGCATGCTCTGTATGCTCCCCCTTGCGCATCTCCATTTTAAACCAGGCCAGGCCGGCGCGTTTATTTATATGCATTGTCTGCAGGGCCTGTTTCAAAGATAAAACATCGGCATAAGAACGCGACTCATAGATGCGCTGATAAACCTTATTTACGGAAATGCCAAAACCCAGAAGTTCCGCCACGGCCCTGTGCGTATAGGCCGTAGTATTGGAGTAACGAAACGATCCTGTGTCCGTGAGCATAGACACATATAAGCACATCGCGCTATCGCGGCTGAAAGGGACCTTCATCCTTTTATATAACCGATAAACCATCTCTCCCGCAGAGGAGGCGCCGGCGTCTACCCAGTTTATGTCGCCAAAGTGGCAATTAGTTATGTGGTGGTCAATAACCGCCAAAGGCCTGTCTTGAGGAACTATATCGGCCACCTTGCCGCAGCGCCTTAGCTCGGAACAATCCAGGATAAACACCACATCCGGCGACTTCCCTCTAGGACGCCCCCTCAGACTATAAAGTATCTCCCGGCCGGGGAAAAACTCATATTCCCGCGGAATCCTGCGCTCATTGACGATAACGACATTTTTATTTTTTGCCCGCAACAGATAAGCCAGGGCCAGCTCGCTACCCAGGGCATCTCCCTCCGGGGCAATATGCGAACTAATCAAAAAACTCCTGTTTTCTTCTATCAAACGAACAATCTTATTTATGCTCATTTATATCACTATTGCCCCGCATAGTTATTAACCCTTGACTAACTAATGTGCGATTTAGAAGCCAGAATTTTGTCCGTAGGCAAGGCGCGACGACCCATCCGCTGGATGGGTGCCCCGACGCAGCATAC
>JBHHYQ010000181.1:0-2385 GCA_046757595.1 Candidatus Omnitrophota bacterium | reverse complement strand
TGGCCCGTCCGTTCCCGAGCCTTATGCGGGGCGTGTCCGGGAGCGGGAGATCGATGAGATTGAGGTTGAATTTTGATTAAGGAGGGTGGCTTAGAGATAAGGAATCTTTTGCCGAGGCTTAGCCTCGATAGTTGTTGCGGGGAGTAGCGCAGTTTGGTTTAGCGCGTGGCGTTCGGGTCGCCAAGGTCGTGGGTTCGAGTCCCACCTCCCCGACTTATAAAAGCAGATGTTTAACTTTAGGTACTGGTACACGATCAAGGATCTATTAATAGTGTAACCATTTGGAAATAAGCAAGATGTGGCAATTTTGAGAAACGGAGTAGATTTCTCATAGAAAGAGGGAACACGAATTGCGCGAATGAGCGAATATCACAAAAGGATAGTTTATTGAGTTCATTGAGCTGCTTGAGTTTCTGTGCTTCGGGACTTCAGGTTTGAAGCATCTCTTGATATCCTGATTTTATCCCCAAACACAGAAAGATCTACAAGAATTAGATCCCTAATTGTGTACCAGTGCCTAACTTTAGAAAGAGGCAAGATAATGTTTTTTGTCTCCATCAAGACAAGTTTAGCAGGCCCTCTCTTGATTTTCAAATAATTTTTTCATAAATTCGTGTTTTATGGGTTAAGATGGTTGATTGATAACAGGAATTATTATACAAGGAGGAATGTATGAAGATATTATTCGTGATGCCGAAGTTGGGGTCCTGGGCCACGCACGGAAAGCATATCTCCCCCAATCAGCTTTATGCCCATTGGGCGGCCTATGCCCGGGAGAAGGGCTATGATAATGTAGAGGTCCTGGACTGTAAAGCGCTGGAGATCGAGGCCCCGCAGATGATCGAGCGGATTAAAGAGAAGGATCCGGATATAGTGGTAATGGGCGAACAACTGCATTCTTACGGCGGTTATGCCGTGGTCGCCTATTTTAACCGGGCGGCAAAGGAGATAAAACAGGCCCTGCCCAAGACCAAGATTGTCTTGGGCGGGCTTTGGTATTCGGCTATGCCGCAACAGACCCTGCGCAGTAACCCGGCGGTGGATTTCGTGGTAATGGGCGAAGAGGAGTCTTTTTATGACCTGATTAAGGCCCTGGATAAGGGAGACAACATCAAAGATGTCCCGGGGATAACCTCACGGGTAAACGGCGATATTCTCCTGGGGCCTTATAAACCCCTGCTGCAGGATTTGGATACTCTGCCGATGCCGGCCTATGACCTATTTCCTATGGATAAATATGTCGGGCATACCCACTGGAAGCCGTTCGTGGATATGGTTACCTCGCGGGGATGCCCCTCGGCCTGCACATTTTGTTATGAATGGGACCAGTATGACCCCCGCAACCCTTCGGACTTTCTCAAGTGGCGGGCCAAGTCGCCCCAGCGGGTTATAGAGGAGCTGAATATACTGGACAAGAAATACGGGGTCAAGGTGGTTGTGCTGCAGGATGATAATTTCAATACCAATCCCCAGCGGGTGCGGGAATTCTGTGAGCTGAAGAAACAGGCCAATAACCCCATAAAGTGGGTCTCTTTGGGCCGGGCCGTGGATTGGGTTAGCTGCGAGGACATCCTTCCCCTGATGAAGGAGACCGGGATGTTTATCGGCGTATTCGGCATCGAGGTCACCACCCCCGAGGAGCTAAAGAAGATCGCCAAAGGGATTACTATCGACCAGATAAAAAAGACGATAGAGATACTGCGCAGGCAGGACATCGCTGTGGTTGCCGATATAATGTTAGGCTTTGAGGGCGACAACGAAGACATTATCCGGCAGAGGTTCGAGTTTACCGACCAGGTAGATCCGGACATCCTCTGGGTGGGCTATGTTACGCCTTCGCCCAATTCCCCGATGTGGCGGATGGGGAGGAAGAAAAACTGGATTAACCCCCAGAGCATCGATTTTACCAAATGGGATTTTCTTCATCCGGTTATCCCCTCGGACCATCTCAACGTTGGCCGCTTAGGCGAGCTGGGCGCCTGGTGTATGCGCGAGTTTTATTCCAAACCGGGCCGGATAAAGCGGATTATGGAGAGCAGGTTCGACCCCTTGGCGAAGTTATGTTTTCAGGATGTGATGGCCGGCGTAGGAAAGTGGGAGGCCGGGGCGACCAAGGGAGAGAAGCATATATAAGAGCGCAAGAGATAACAGAGCATCAGGTCACCAGATAAAAGGTCACCAGGTTACCAAATTATCCTTCGACAAGCTCAGAATAGTGAGCCATTCGACTACACTCAGGGTCGAACTACCAGGTCATCAGTAAACGATGGACGAGGGATGACGAAAAATTAAAAGACCAAAGACCAAAAACGTTAATGAGACAAAAACCGACAATGTCGCTTTTTGTCTCATTAACGTCTTGGCAAGCCAATGCAAAACCTACCC
>JBHHYQ010000180.1:0-2412 GCA_046757595.1 Candidatus Omnitrophota bacterium | reverse complement strand
CGGGCAAAAGACGGCTTATAAATGTCTCATTAACAAGTCAAGGGTTAATAAAACATAACAAAACAATACAGGTAATTTTATTCCGCGGCAAAGCCGCTCCATAAAATACCTGATTTTAACGTTATCTGAAAAAATATGAAAAAATAATTCAATAAAAAATTATAATAATCCCGCAGGGAACGGGCATGCCCGTTCCGTTAATAAAATACAATCACTATCTTGACATTCAGTTTGTATTGTAATACAATCTGAATATAGGTTTAATCGGTAAAATAATACAATCTGATGGATGAAAAATTAGACAATTTTGTACTGTTTCAGGGCATTTTTAACTTTTCAGCTCTCTGATAATGTTAAGGTCAGGGGGCTTGAGGGCCTTTACCATATTATACACCCAGAGGCCCCAAAACCTTAACAAAATCTTAGGGCTAAAAAGTTAATTAAGTTCTGGAACAAAACATTTATGGCAACGGTCGTTTTATGACCATATTATCCGTAACGATACATCATTGCATAAAATACGTGAATATATCATCAACAATCCGGTGAATTGGGATATGGATGAAAATAATATTAAAAATAATGTAGGGGATGGCCTCTGTGCCGTCCCGAAGTTAAGAGAATTTATTCGTCTTTGCCGTAAATGGAATGTCGTTTCCGTATATAAAGAGGTGATTGCCGATACGGAAACCCCGGTCTCGGCATACCTAAAGCTCAATCCCTGCGGTTGTTCTTATCTTTTGGAATCCGTGGAGGGAGAGGAAAAGGTTGCCCGTTTTTCTTTTTTGGGGGTTAACCCGGAAATGGTGTTTATCGCCCGGGGGGATAATGCGCGGGTTATCCGTTATCGCGGCAAGAGGCAAAGAGAAGAGGTGTTTTGCGGCGAGGCCAACCCTTTAAGCCGTTTGCAAAGCATAGTATCTCGGCTGAGGCTTGCCCCTCTTAAAGGCCTGCCTCGTTTTAGCGCCGGATTTGTGGGATATATAGGCTATGATGCCGTGGGCTTTTTCGAACCCAGCCTGTTGCGCCAGGCTAAGTCCGGGGACAGGGGCCGCGGACCTAAGCCCCGCCGCGCAGGAGAGGGGTTGCCCGATGTTTATTTTGTCTTGGCGCGGGACCTGCTCGTTTTCGATCATCTGCGCCAGCGGGTAAAGATTATCGTCAATGCCTATATCCCCGCGGGGGGCGACACTGCCCAAGATAGGGATCTGGGGCGCATTTATGAACAGGCGGTAAAAAGTATAGAGAGGTTGGAGGGTATTTTGCGCCGTCCGCTTGCGGCAGGATGTTTATCGACGGGCTCGGGCCAGGGCAAAGGCATAGCGAAAAGAAAGATTAGGCCCAATATTGACCGGCAGGCATTTAAGCGGATGGTGCTGCGGGCCAAAGAGTATATCCGCCGCGGCGAGGTAATCCAGGTTGTGCTCTCGCAGCGATTCTCCTGTGAGATTAAACAGCCGGCGTTCGAAGTATATCGTCGGTTGCGGGCAATCAATCCTTCGCCTTATATGTATTATCTGAATTTTCCCGGGGTTTGTCTGGCCGGGGCATCGCCGGAGATGTTCGTCCGCTGCGAACAGGGGCGGGCGCAGATGCGCCCTATCGCCGGGACGCGGCCCAGAGGCAGAGACGATAAAGAAGATGTGGCCCTGGCCGATAACCTGTTGCGGGATAAAAAAGAGCGCGCCGAGCACCTGATGTTGGTAGATCTGGGCCGTAACGACCTGGGGCGCGTCTGCGATTACGGGACGGTGAAGATAGACGAGTTTATGGCCGTGGAGAAATATTCGCATGTGATGCATATCGTAAGCAATCTCAGCGGGAAGATGAACAGTAGGAAAAACATCTTTGATTTGGTCGCGGCGACATTTCCCGCCGGCACGGTCTCCGGCGCGCCCAAGATAAGGGCGATGCAGATAATCGATGATCTGGAAAAGGCTGCCCGCGGGCCCTATGCCGGGTGTGTGGGCTACATCGGCCTTAACGGTAACTTAGATACCTGTATTACGATTAGGACCGTCGTGATAGTAGAAGGCGCGGGAAAGGGCGCCGGCCGTCGTCGGGCATATATCCAGGCCGGGGCAGGCATTGTCGCCGATTCCGACCCGGACAAAGAATATCTCGAGACGCTGAACAAGGCCCGGGCCCAGATGGAGGCTATTTTAGTTTATTGAGTTTATTGAGTTTATTGAGTTCCAAAAACCGACAATGTCTGGGGAGCGCTACAAGGAGAAATAATGATTATCGTATTGAAACCGGATGCAACTAAGCAGGAAGTGGATCACATCGTTACACGGGTAACGAAGTTAGGGCTTAAGCCGTTTATCTCCCGCGGCGTGGAACGGACGATTATCGGGGTAATCGGGCCGGAGGATGTATTGCGGGTGACGCCCCTGGATGTGTTTCCCGGGG
>JBHHYQ010000179.1:0-2426 GCA_046757595.1 Candidatus Omnitrophota bacterium | reverse complement strand
TGCGTAGTGCCTGCCGCCTGCAGCCCATTTACAGTTTGAAATTTCACTGCTTTATCGCCCCGCTGGCAACCCATCCGTCTATCTTGCCGCGTTCGAACTTCCACTTGTCGCCACGCTTTTCCGCCGGAATCTTACCTTCCTCGGCCCAGTTTACAACGGATTTGGCATCCACATCCAGGTATCGCGCCAGGTCCTCCACGTCCAGGGTATCGTCGAGCATATGGCAATTACCCTCGAACTTGGCCCCTTCGGCAACGTTAAGCCTTGCGGTCTTGATTACCCCTTCTACCAATGCCGGAGGAGAAAGGGCGACCTTTTCCCGGGCAAAGATCTCACCCTTGACATAACCGGAAATGATTATATTATCCCCGGTGATACGGGCGTTTACCGTAGCCCGCTCGGTAATCGTCAATACCCCCCTGGTCTCCAATATCCCGTCGAATTTACCGTTAATCCGCAGGTGAACGGGGTCCTTGAAACACAAAGACCCCTGCATACTGGCATCTACATCCAAAACCTTGTCTTCCGGCTGGTGATGCCCCGGGTGTTTTTTGTTCCGTAAGGCCATGATACCACCCCCCTGTTTTACCCGCCCCTGCTACACCTTACTAATTACCCCTTCTATCCTGCGAAGGACAAATAATACCACCAGGGCCAAAAATGTCGTAACATAAGAGGCGTAAAGAAACCCACAGCCTACGGCCAGGCCAATACCGGAAACGACCCAAATGCTCGCGGCAGTAGTCAACCCCTTGACCGCCTCCTTGTTTCTTATAATCGCCCCGGCGCCAATAAACCCAATACCGGTAACCACACCGGCGGCGATACGCAAAGGGTCGATATTGTTTCCCGTCTTCATATATATGCCAAAGATATGCGCCGATGTCAACATAATCAACGCCGAACCCAGGCAAACAAGGATATGCGTGCGCAGCCCGGCCTCCCGCCGGTGGATCTCCCGCTCCAGGCCCACCAGGCCGCCCAGGACCACAGACAACAATAAACGAACGATTATGTCCTGTTGAGATAACATTTTTCGGTTCTCGGTTCTCCTTTTTCGGTGCTTGGTTCTCGGTGCTTGGTGCCGCGCCTTCAGTGCCGGCGCAACCAATATCCCAGCCCGGCAACCATAGCCGCATTATCCGGACAATATTCCGCGGGCGAGAAATAAACCCTTAATTTATGGCTACGGCAACTATGCGTCAATTTATCCCTAAACCTTTTATTTATGGCCACGCCTCCACCGACAAGCAAGGCAGCAACCTTTTTATTTATGCAGGCAGACACAGACTTGGCCACGATATCGTCGAACACCGCCTCCTGAAAACCGTGGGCGATATCCGCATTGGTTTCGGTGCTCGGTTCTCCGACCCAGCCACTGGCTGGGTGCCCCGCGGTTTTCGGGGCTCGGTTCTCGGGACTCGAAGAAGATCCTGACACTTTGACGCTTTGACACTTTGACACTTTGTATAGTACCGCGGTCTTTATCCCGCTGAAACTAAAATCGTATGCCCCGTCAAGGTTGCCGCAGGAAAACCTTACCCGCCCCGAACGCCCGCTGCGGGCAAGCCGTTCTATCTGCGGCCCCCCGGGATAGCCCAGGCCCAAAACCCTTGCCACCTTATCGAATGCCTCTCCCGCGGCATCATCCACACTGCGCCCCAGCAATACAAAACGGCCAAAATCCCTGACCAGGAATAAATTAGTGTGCCCGCCGGAAACAACAAGACCAACAAAAGGAAACCTTATGCGCCGGCGCTCTAAAGGCCTGCCTGCCGCGGAAAAAAGCGCGGCATAAATATGCGCCTTTATGTGGTTGACATAAACCAACGGCCGTCCCCAGCAAAAACTTAGGCCGCGGGCAAAAGACAACCCCACCAAAAGCGAACCGCGCAATCCCGGCTCCGCGGTGACGCAAACCAAACCAATGCCCTTGCCGCTGCCAAGAAAAGAATGCCCTGTCTTCAGCCCCGCCTGCTTAAGCGCCTGCCCTGCTACGGCATAAATATATTCCAACTGGGCGCGCGAGGCAATCTCCGGGATAACCCCGCCGTATTTGCTATGCAGGCTAAGGCTGGAGGCCACGACATTGGAGATAACCCTGCGCCCGTCTTCCACTATAGCCACGCCGGTCTCATCGCAAGACGTTTCTATACCCAAACTCAGCATACTATTATTTTATGCATTTATAATTTAAAGTCAAGAAAAATCTGCTTTTCGGGCTGGAAAGGTAGATTGTAACTCATATTGCGATGGACACCATCCGCCCCTGGCGAAAAGAAATCAAATAAAAAAAATAGCCCTGCCCTTATTCGGGATTTTCGACTATATCTGTTATTTTGCCGTGGAGCGATTAAATTTTAGTTACTAACCCTCGGTAGAGCAGGAAATGGCCTCACGGCCGTTGTCCCCTTCCTCAAACCGCG
>JBHHYQ010000178.1:0-2444 GCA_046757595.1 Candidatus Omnitrophota bacterium | reverse complement strand
CTACGGGCAAAATCCTAACTTCTAAATCGTACATTAGCAAGTCAAGGGTTAATAATGCGTTTACTATAATTTCACGGAGCAATATAGAATTGGCGGAAGTACGAATCCAAAAAGATAAAAGCGTTTTGCCGATGAAAAGATATAATGTTGCCATTGTTGGCGTAGGGGCGGTAGGCCGGGAGATATTGCGGGTGCTGCGGCAAAGAAACTTTCCACTTAACGAGCTACGCGTATTTGCCCGGCGGGCAAGAGATGTTGATGTCGACGGCCGGGCTTATGCCGTGCGCCCGATAGAGGCGCAGGGGTTTCGCTCTATCGACATCGCCCTGTTTGCCGGCACCGAAGGAGAAAAAGGCGCCGCAGTCACCTATGCTGCAGAGGCGGTAAAACAGGGCGCGATAGTAATTGACAATGGCGCGGACTTCCGCCTGCGGTCGGATGTCCCGCTTGTCGTCCCGGAGATAAACTCCGGGGTAATAGAAGGCCACCACGGGATAATTGCCAATCCCAACTGTTCTACCATTCAGATGGTTATGGCCCTCTGGCCGATATACAAAATCTCGAGGGTAAGTAGGGTTATCGTTACCACCCTGCAGGCTGTATCCGGGGCCGGAACCAACGCCCTGTCGCAACTCTACCAGGAAAGCCGGGAACATTTAGGCATCGATGGTAAACAACGGACAAACGAAGAAAGGGCATTGCCGCACACCATCGCCTTTAATGTTATCCCGCAGATCGGCGGGTTTAAAGAATACGGTTATACCTCGGAAGAATGGAAGATGATATACGAGACGCGCAAGATTATCGGCGACGACAAAATAAAGATAACGGCGACTACGGTCCGGGTCCCCGTAGAGACCGGGCACTCCCTGTCTGTATATATAGAAACCGAAAGGCCGCTATCGCTGCAAGAGGCGCAAGAGGCGTTGTCTTGCGCCCCGGGTATAAATCTTATCGGAGGGCAACAAGGCAACATTTACCCTATGCCTAAGGATGCCGTGGGCAAAGACGCCGTATTCGTCGGCCGCCTGCGCAAAGACCTTAACACGGAAAACGGCCTCTGGTTTTGGTGTGTTGCCGATAATCTCCGTAAAGGAGCGGCATTGAATGCCGTGCAGATTGCCGAAAATATAACTCAGAAAAATAATCGCGACTTTCGATAAATCGGATATGGGCGGATATTATCCGGCTATCTCGTGGGCCCAAAATACAGGCCCATCTCTGCAAATACGCCGGTAGCCCCGGACGGTTTCAATTACACACCCCATACAGGCTCCGATGCCGCAGCCTATTGTTTCTTCGAAGCATAATTGGGCGGGGATGTTGTAGGTTTGCGAGATTAGGCCTATTTCTTCCAACATCGGTTTCGGCCCGCAGGCGAATATTTCTTTCATCCTCTGCCTCCCGGCAGGGCATAAATCCTCTTTTAGTAATTTTGTGATTTTCCCCTTGCATCCCCGAGATCCGTCTTCGGTGGCAATCTTAATATTGCATCCTAAATTTTTGAATTCTTCGATGCAAAGAATGTCTTTTTTGGTCTTTGTCCCCAAAAAAACCAAAGGGATGTTATTGGGGTTTAATCTTGATATCAGGATAGCCAAAAAAACCAAAGGGGCGACCCCGATGCCTCCGGCAATTAAAATTGGCTCGGGATATCCCCCTTCGATGGCATTATTGTTGTTATTGTTTTGTTCGGGGCGAAGGCGGGGAGAGGCGATGGAGGTTATATCGAATCCGTTGCCCAGCGGCCCAATGATGTCCAGATGGCTGCCAGACACCTTATTCGAGAGAATCGCCGTTCCTTTTCCGACCACTTTATAAAGTATCCCGATGTTTCCACTATCGGCCTTATGGATACCGAACGGCCTTCTTAATAACAGAAGATTGCCGTCCTCTATGCGAACATGCACAAATTGTCCCGCGCGAGACCTCAGGGCAATTTGCGAGCATTTTAAGATTAGCCTAAAATAAGCGTTTCCGACCCTTTCGTTGCTTATTATTTTAGCTTTTGTTTGATAGGCCCGGGGATAGTTCACCTTGGATTTTGACATTCGAATTTTTAATCCGATTGCGGAAACAATAGCGTATAGCCCTAAAAAATTTTGGGCAGGGTATAACCCTGCCCAAAATTTTTCTTATCTCTGAGTTCTGAACTCTGAGCTCTGAGTTCTGCCTTTTTAATACATTCCTCCGCCCATGCCCATGCCGCCGCCGCCACCGGGAGGCATAGCCGGCATTGCCGGTTTTTCCTTTTCCGGCTTATCGGCAATCAGGCTTTCGGTCGTCAAAAGCAGGCCGGAGATACTCGCGGCATTCTGCAACGCCGAACGGGTAACCTTCTTGGGGTCGATAACACCGGCCTCGATCATATTTACATAGCTGTCCTGGTTGACATCGTAACCGACGTTTATATCCTGGTCCTGGGCCTTTATCTTCTCTACCAC
>JBHHYQ010000177.1:0-2449 GCA_046757595.1 Candidatus Omnitrophota bacterium | reverse complement strand
GGTGGAATATATCATCAATGTCGGAACAGACCTTAAGACCAGCCGTTCTTCCCTGGAGCTGGCGAAGAAATATCCCCATATCTTTGCCGCGGTCGGCGTTCATCCCCACAGCGCCCGGGATGCGGGGGAGGAAACTTATAAGCAAATAGAGGCATTGGCCGGCAACAAAAAGGTTGTGGCCATCGGCGAAGTAGGCCTGGATTTTTACCGCAACCTTTCCCCCCGGGATAGCCAGGAACAGGCATTCCGCGGGTTTATCCGCCTCTCCCAAAGGTTGTCTCTGCCGTTAATAATCCATAGCCGCAATGCCCAAAAAGAGACCTTGTCTATCCTCAACGAGGAGCATTACCCCGGGATGAAAGCCGTGGTCCATTGTTTTTGCGGCGATAAAGATTTTTTGCAGGGGTGCCTTAATCTGGGGCTGCATATCTCTTTTACGGCAAATATTACCTATAAAAAGTCCTGCGGCCTACGGGAGTGTCTAATGGATGTGCCGCGGGAAAGGCTGCTTCTGGAGACGGATGCCCCGTTTCTTCCTCCCGAGGGGTTTCGCGGCCAACGAAACGAACCGGGGATGATTAAAATCACGGCAGAAAATATTGCCCGGATAATAGAGATGGATTTTATGGGCCTTGTAAAAATTACCGGCAACAATAGCCATAATGTCTTTACCGCTCTTGGGAATACTGGATAATACATAATTGAGCTTATTGAGCTTTGCGAAACTAATAGGAAAGTTTCTTTTTCTAATATCGTCGGATATAGTGCCGATGTCATTCCTATTACAAATGCAAAGTTCAATAATTAACATCCCCAGTTCAATAAGGAAGCGCAACGTTTAGTGCAATATGGCATACTAAACGTTATGAAAAATACATACAAACAGCTCTCCAGCGAAGAGAGAGATAAAATAGCTGTTCTTCGCGCGCAAAGAATATCTTTTCGGGCCATCGCAAAGGCAACCGGTCGCAACAAAAGCGCTATTTGCCGGGAATTGCGGCGAAATAGCGCTTTTGTTTACAATGTATATCTGCCTCATAGGGCAGATGCCCGCGCAAAAGAGGCGACCAGATTGGTAACCGCCTTTGGGAAATCATCTGTTTTGGAAAGACCATAGAACCTTAGGAATTTTGTTATTCCCACATGCTGCCTTAATGTCATTCCCGCATGCTTTCAGCGGGAATCCACGACAAGGGCAAGGTCCTGGATGCCTGATAAAATCATTCGGGCATGACATTGGGGTGATATTTGGATATGACATTGGGGCAGCATTCGGTAATGATGCCCTAAATAGTTCTCCCTGAAAAAGAATTAAAATCGCAATATATTACGGTTGAAATTTTATTCGGGCACTGCATATTGTGTCTATTATGAATTTTTCAGGAGGCACTAAATAAAATATATAGAGCGTGGAAATAGAGTTGCATAAAACTTTCCGCCAAAAGGCGTGGCGGATGGCGCCCATAACAAGATTTTAATAGTAAAAGGTTAATAGAGATCAGAAACAAAACAATAAATCTAACGTTTGAACGATTCCACTTAAACGCTTTTTGACTTAACGCCATTGCCCCGGTAGTTCAACTGGACAGAGCATCGGTCTTCGGAACCGAGTGTTGCAGGTTCGAATCCTGCTCGGGGCATATTAGTTTGGAGTTGGGAGATAGGAGGCAAAAAAACTTTTCTTCCCAACGCCCAGCTCCCAACTAAACATTGATGCGATATTATCCTGTAAATTTGGATTTGAGAGGAAAAAGATGTGTGGTCGTCGGCGGGGGGCGGGTTGCCGAACGTAAGGCGCGCCGTCTGTTGTCCTGCGGGGCGAAGGTGATTCTGGTTAGCCCGCGGGTTACGCTCAGGTTAGCGGAGTTAGGCGCTGGGGGTGGCGCGGGAAAGAGGCTGGGGGGGATTATTCTTCGGCGCCGGAAGGTTGGCCTGCGCGACCTGAGCGGGGCGCGGTTGGTAATTGTGGCTACTGCGGATAGGGAGCTTAATCGGCGCGTTTCCGATTATTGCCACAGCAGGGGAATATTGGTTAATGTCGTAGACAGCCCTCAGGAATGCAGCTTTATCCTGCCGGCGGTTGTCTGTCGGGGGGACTTAGTTATAGGCATATCTACATCCGGGGCCAGTCCGGCAATGGCTAAAAAGATACGTCAGGATTTGGAACGGCGTTTTGGCCGGGAATACGGCTCGTTACTACGTAGGATGCGCAAGTTACGCAAAATCGGTGTTATATCTGTGTAACTACTTTTGACATAAATGTTAAGCCAAGACAGGCAAATTCCCCATGGTATTTACTTTGCTATCGAGCGCTATCGAGGCTTATCCTTAAATAGTGTTTTGAATCTTTTGTTTTGTTTTGGGACTTTTTTGGTGGGAAAAAGGGATCGGTCAATACATCGTTACCCCCGTTTTCAAAAAAAGCGCTCTTCCGGGACAACAGGGTATC
>JBHHYQ010000176.1:0-2449 GCA_046757595.1 Candidatus Omnitrophota bacterium | reverse complement strand
AAGACAAATTAAAGTCAATTCGCAAGAGCCTCGTGGGTCAGACTAATTTTACCTCTGATAAATTCTCTGCCCGGATAAATCAGAAACTAAATACGGTCCGAAAGGCCAGAGGACGCCCAAGAAGGAATGCTGGATAATTAAGTTATAACATATTGATTTGCAGTATGTTACGCAGTTCTGACACCAAAAGAGACGTAGCATTGCTCCTATGGACGATAAATATATCGACGCGTGGACTGTGTGCGGGCAGTACGGCCCCGGCAGTATCGACGGTAGGTCGGTCTGTGGGTATCGTCAGGAAGAGGGTGTTGCCGGTAATTCCAATTCCCCGACATACTTTGCCGCGAAATTCCATATCGATAACTGGCGTTGGGCCGGGGTGCCGTTTTATGTCCGGGTGGGCAAGCGGATGAGCAAGGCGTTTACTGAGATAAGCATTCACTTCAAACAGCCTCCGCTTAAGCTGTTGGGGGGCAGGCGGGGGGATATTGGGGCCAATCAGCTTGTCTTGAATATCCAGCCGAATGAGCAAGTATGTATAAAGTTGAACGCGAAATATCCCGGAGCGGGAAATAGGCCTTATGGTGTGGATATGGACTTCGATTATGAGCGAAGTTTCGGGCTCAAAAGGCATCCGGCCTACGAGAGATTAATCAACGATTGCATAAATGGAGATGCGACTTTGTTCGCCCGCCAGGACGGGGTGGAGGCGATGTGGTCTGTGGTTGACCCGATAATTCGGCGTGGGGAAGAAAGGCCTGCGGGAGATTTCCCCAATTATCCCGCGGGCAGCCAGGGTCCTCTTGCGGCCCGGCAATTGATAGAGAAAGATGGCCGTTGTTGGCGCAACGTCTAATGCCGGCCGGTTATGCCGCAACTGAGAATATTTCCGGATTATCTGTCTTTGCCCCGGGCGGCGGGGCAAAATCTATCGAGGATTTAGCCGATGAGTTAGAGCTTAATAAAACGATATCAAAAACATGCGCGAATGCCGCAAGAGGATATCCGGAAGATCGAGGACCTGGGTCTGAGACTTGGCCTGGGTTAATTTAGCCAGATGATATCCATAAATAAGCTAGTTAGGTATTTTTTCTGGGGGGACATTTTGGGGGTGGGCCGGGTGTGTATCTGGTTAGGGGCCATGAAGTTATCTAGCCTGTTTTTGTTATGGAGGAAGGTAGCGTCAAATAGAGTATGAAGCCTACGAACTCCCAGCAACAGAATCAGGCTCCGCAGGCAGGCGAATATACGGACATCGAAAGAGAATTAGATAGTCTTCGGCGCGCCGGGCTTTTGCGTCGCATGCCTGAGATAGATGGGCCGCAGGCAGCATGGGTCAAGGTCGGCGGCCGTCGGGTATTGAACCTTTGTTCCAATGATTACCTTGGCCTGGCCAATAGCCGTCGGATTAAGCAGGCGGCGATGCAGGCAATAAGCGCCTGCGGCTGGGGGGCGGGGGCCTCTCGTTTGGTCTGCGGAAATTTGTCCCTGCACCGAGCGCTGGAGGAAGAGGTCTGTTCTTTCAGGGGGCGGGAGGCGGCGTTACTGTTTAACAGCGGATATTGCGCCA
Organism: Candidatus Omnitrophota bacterium; assembly: GCA_046757595.1. Lineage (GTDB taxonomy): Bacteria > Omnitrophota > Gorgyraeia > Ghiorseimicrobiales > Ghiorseimicrobiaceae > JBHHYQ01. Next base: position 879 of record JBHHYQ010000176.1, on the reverse strand, counting down.
ACCTTGCGGTAATCTCTGCCCTGGCCCAGAGGGGTGATGCCGTATTTTCCGACCGCCTGAACCATGCCTCTATCGTAGATGGAATTATTCTTTCCCGGGCCAGGATGTTTCGTTATCCTCATAGTGACATAGGCGCCCTGGAGGGTTTGTTGCGTGGGGCGACCAGGTTTCGCCGTCGGCTTATCGTAACCGATACGGTGTTTAGTATGGATGGGGATGTCGCCCGGTTGAGAGAGATTGCGGGCCTGGCGCAAAGATATGACTGTTTATTGTTGGCCGACGAGGCCCACGCCAGCGGGGTATTGGGGGAACAGGGGCGGGGCGCCTTGGAATACCGGGGGGTCTCTTGCGGCCCGCGGATTATCACTATGGGGACACTGGGCAAGGCCGCGGGGAGTTTTGGCGCCTATGTCTGCGGGGCAAGAAAAATTATGGATTATTTGGTAAATAAGGCGCGGCCGTTCATTTATACCACGGCCCTGCCTCCGGCGGTATGCGCGGCCGGGATCTGTGGCCTGCGGATTATCCGGGAAGATAAGAGGCGGCGCAGCCGGCTGCGGGCAAATATCGCATTTTTTCGCCGCGGCCTGCGAGAGCGGGGTTTCGATGTTTCCCTGGACCCCACGGCAATAATCCCTTTGGTCGCGGGGGAGGCCCGCAAGGCGCTAGCCTGGAGCCGAAGGTTATTCGACGCGGGGGTGTTTGTCCAGGCCATCCGCCCGCCCAGCGTGCCGCAGGGCACAGCGCGTTTACGCATTACACTGATGGCCACGTATACCCGCAGGGATCTGATGTTTGCTATGGATAAGATAGCCAAGGCTTGCCGTTATTAACCCTTGACTTGTTAATGAGGCAATTTAGAAGCCAGGATTTTGCCCG
>JBHHYQ010000175.1:0-2491 GCA_046757595.1 Candidatus Omnitrophota bacterium | reverse complement strand
GATCGTTACGAACCGTATTTGGCAACAGTTCCTAAAAAGTTCAAAATGCAAAAGTCAAAATGCAAAATTATGGTATCCCGACTTCGTCGGGATGCTTTTTACATTTTACATTGTCCCTAGGCTTTCAGCCGGGATGGCGGCCGTAGGCCTAGCCATCATTTTTCATTTTGAGATTTACATTTTACATTTTAATTATTCGAGCGGGTTTTTCTCTGTGCGGTGTTTCCATGGAGAGCGGTAATTGGACCGAAACACGCTCTGTGCGATAAGTTTCTTGTTGTGGTATATCTCTCTGGTGAGTTTTGCTTTCAGTGCTCCATCGGGCTTTCTGTCGTACTCAACCGGGCCGATCAGTTTCACCTCTCGCCCGTCCGGGGTCCCGTAAAATTCAAAAAATAGCTTTGTTCCTTTATCTTTTCCGCCGGCTTATTGTGTATGTGGCAACGGCCGTTATTTAGGTCGCGGGGCAGATAATAGCCCTCGCAATCCACACAATACAACCCTTCGTATTCTCCTTTATATATATCTCCCTGCCGATAAAGCCTCTCTATTATCTCCTGCACTAAACGGCAATGCCCGGCATCGGTGGTGCGGATAAACCTGTTATATGAAATACCCACCCTACCCCAAAGAGAAACGAATTTATCGGACATCCTGCGAGAGAACTCACTCGCGCTTTCTTTCGCCAGGAAGGCGTATTTCTCCATCTTCTGGCCGTGCTCATCCGCGCCCGTAGAAAAAAATACATCATGCCCCCGGCCGCGATACCAGCGCGCCAGGGTATCGGCGCAGACCTTTTCATAAAAGTGCCCGATGTGCGGCGGGCCGGAGGGATAATCGATAGCGGTTGTAATATAAAATTTATCCATTTACTATATTTTTGCCGTTGGCCGGCAAGAGGGCCGGGCCGCATTATCGGAATAGGTCAAGGTAATGTTTCTCCCGTCCCCGGTCTTGACGACCGCCTTCCTGCTCAACAGATTAACCGATGTCACCTGCCCCCTGCCCTGGGAGGTATTAATACGCGCCCCCACAATAGGCATCCCGCGGCACAACCGCCTATAGGCCTTGTGTTCATAAGAAAGGCAACACATCAACCGGCCGCAAAGTCCGGATATCTTCGAGGGATTGAGGGGAAGATTCTGGTCCTTAGCCATCCTTACCGTAACCGGATCGAACTCCCTGATGAATTTGGCGCAACACAGTTCGCGGCCGCAACAACCAAACCCCCCGAAAAACTTCGCCTCGTCGCGGACGCCGATCTGGCGCAGCTCTATCCTGGCCCGGAATAACCGGGCCAGGTCTTTTACCAGCTTGCGAAAATCCACGCGGCCATCCGCGGTAAAATAGAATACGAGACGGGTCTTGTCGAAAGAATACTCCCCGGCCAACAACTTCATCTTTAGCCGGTGCTCCCCCGTCTTTTTCAGACACATAGCAAACGCCTTTTCCGCATCCCGTTCATTGTCTTTTATCTGACTGATGTCCGAAGCAGAGGCCAAACGGACAACCCGGCGCAAAGACTTACCGGCCTGGCCATCGGAGACAAGCCTTTCTCCTGTCACCTGCCCGTAATCTAAGCCGCGTTCGCCTTCCACGATAACATAATCGCCGGATATCGGCTTTAGGTCTCCGGGCATAAACCACAATATCTGTCCTACCTTGCGCAGGCGCACGGAAACTATCCTTTGCATAACTTCACCTTAACTAAATTGGCCAATAAATTCAGATTTATGTTCTGGTGTAAATAAGATAACGCCTCTGCGATAAAGGCAATGCCCATCTCCAGCCTCTGCGGCGGCCAGTCCTCTTTGCATTTACAAATCTCATCCTGGCGCTCGGCATTAATCAACTTATCGCCGCAAAGGCCGGCCCGGGCATAGACGATATCGCGCAACCAGAGCAAAAGCAGGTTAAGCTGCCGGCGGGCGTCTTCCCTGTCTTTAAAAGAGACCTGCCGCAGACTCAGGTTATCCCAGACCGCATTTTTTCTCTCGAACGATTTATCGTCTTTAATCGCCAGCGCCGACGACAATGCCCCCTGCGAAAAATAGGCCGCAAAATGCGCCCTCTGCGGACCAAAACGGCCATCGGAGGCCAGGATATCCCTCAACAAAGAGATGCCCAGTCCGTTAAACCGCACGCGGCGGCAACGGGAGACTACCGTAGGAAGCAGCATCTGCTCATTAGGGGTAATAAGGATAAAAACCGTATCTCCCCGCGGCTCCTCCAGGGTCTTTAGGAAACCGTTGGCCGCGCAATCGTTCATATCCTCTGCCCCGTCGATGATAAAGACCTTGTATCTTCCTTCGTAGGGCCTCAGGCCGCTCCTTTTTTCGATATCGCGGATATCGCCTATCTTTATCGCCGCGGGGCCATCCCCTCCCAAAAGAGAGCAGTCGGGGTGGACGCCTTTGTCTATCCTCAGACAAGAAGGACAACGGTCGCAACAATCATCATCTGTCCTCTGGGAACAAAAGATAAACTTTGC
>JBHHYQ010000174.1:0-2495 GCA_046757595.1 Candidatus Omnitrophota bacterium | reverse complement strand
TACAGGCTACAAGCTACAAGCAACAGGCTACAGGCTGAAGCCTGTAGCCTGTTGCTTGTAGCAAATAATATGCATCCTGCCTTATTCTATTCCCGGGAAGACGATGGCGCCCTACGTTGTGGGTTGTGCGCGCATAATTGTCTTATCCTGCCGGGCCAACGGGGTATCTGCGGGGCGCGGGAAAATATAGACGGCCGGCTTTATGCCCTGTCTTACGGAAATATCGTTGCGGCAAATATCGACCCTATCGAAAAGAAACCGTTGTATCACTTTCTGCCCCGGACGCTTTCCTATTCTGTTGCCACCCCGGGGTGTAATTTTAGGTGTCGGTTTTGTCAGAATTGGCAGATAGCGCAGATGCAGGCCACCAGGCCACCAGGCCACCGGGCCACCAGAAAAAGATATCTCCCGGAAAATATTGTGCGGGCGGCGCGGGAGAGTGGTTGCCGGAGCATCTCTTATACCTATACCGAGCCGACGATATTTTTCGAGTATGCCCTGGATATCGCTCGCCTGGCCAGGAGGCAAGGTTTGGCCAATGTCTTTGTCACCAACGGTTATATCAACGAGGGGCCATTAAAGGAGATTGCGGATTATCTGGATGCGGCCAATGTTGACCTTAAGTCTTTTAGGGAAGAGGTGTATAGTAGGGTCTGCGGGGGGCGCCTCGCCCCGGTGTTGGATACGATAACCAGGATGCATAGCTTAGGCATCTGGGTGGAGATAACGACATTGGTGGTCCCCGGCCTAAACGACGATATGCAACAGTTAGGGCAGATAGCCAGGTTTATTGCCGGGATAGACAAAGGCATCCCCTGGCATATCTTACGTTTTCACCCCGACTACAAGATGATGGATGCCCCCTGCACGCCTATACAGACGTTAAATAGGGCCAGGTCCCTGGCCCATTCTCTGGGCTTAAAATATGTATATTTGGGCAATGTGTAGGACAAGGATAATGCGGTTAATGAGACAAAAACCGACATTGTCGGTTTTTGTCTCATTAAGTATTTTTTTGGTTTTGGGGTGTGGGCAGGTTCCGAGGTATTATCATCGGACGCGGGAGATAATGGGCACATTGGTGACTATTACCTGCCCCGACCCTCAGGCGATAGATAAGGCATTTGCCGAGATAGAACGGGTAGATGCCCTGTTAAGCAGTTACAAGCCGCAGAGCGAGATATCCCGCCTGAACGCCGCGGGCCGGCTTAAGGCCTGCCCGGAGACGATGTTCGTTGTCAGGCAGGCGCGGCGCCTTTATGAGATGAGCCAGGGGGCGTTTGACATTACCGTAGGGCAATTGGCGCGGCTATGGAACATCAAAGAAAAGATGTTTCTCCCTCCCGGGCAAATAGCCATTCCTTCTCCGCGAGAGATAGAGAAGGTTTTATCGCGGGTGGGAATGAATTTTGTTGAACTGAAGAAAAAAACTGGTATAATAATATTGACCAGTCCCGGCCTGCGCCTGGACTTAGGCGGCATAGCCAAGGGTTATGCCGTGGACCGGGCCGTGGCGGTATTGAGAGAGGCGGGGGTAAGCAGCGCGCTTATCGACGCCGGGGGCGACATATACTGCCTGGGCAAAAAGGGCAAAAGGCCCTGGTCCGTGGGCCTGCGCCGGCCGCGGCATAACGGTTCGGTCTCGAAGGTGTTTTCTCTCGTGGACCGGGCTGTGGCCACCTCCGGAGACTACGAGCAGTTTTTCCTATACAAAGGCAAACGTTATACCCACATTATCGACCCGCGCACGGGATACCCCGTAGATAACGGCATCCGTTCCGTGACCGTATTTGCTAACGACTGCCTGACCGCAGACGGCCTGGCCACGGCAATATTCGTCCTGGGAGAAAAGAAAGGTCGGGCCTTAGCCGCAAAATTCGAGGGCGTGGAAGTAGAGATAATAAGGGGGGAATAACGAGGTCAATAGATGCCGATTGATTTTCATCCTCATGCCTATGAACGTATGGAAGAAAGGGGAGCGAATAAGGAAGAGGTGTATCTTGCCATAACAAGAGGAGAGTGTTTTCCGGCAAAGTTTGGCCGTATGGGTTTTCGTCATAATTTTTCTTTTGAGAATTATTGGCGAGGAAAATATTACCACACGAAGCAGATAGAGGCTTATTGCGTTAAACAGAAAAACGGATGGTTGGTGCTTACGGTGGTGACGCGTTATTTTTAAAAAAAGGGGGTGGTTCTTATGAAGTTTACATATGACCCGCGTTATAACATTGCTTATCTCCGTTTTTGTAATAAGCATAAGGATGTAGAGACTATTCATATAAGCGAGGAATTGAATATAGACTTGGCGCCGGATGGGACGATTTACGGTATTGAGCTCTTGAACGCCAATAAACAGATAAAACGGGAAGATATGGGGCGTTTTCTCTTCGTTGATGAATCTACCGGTAAAAGCGCAGAATTATCTCTGGCTGCTGCTTAGCGGCACGGGTTTTTGCTTTCACGCAATACGCACGACGAGTTTCTTTGACACTTTG
>JBHHYQ010000173.1:0-2513 GCA_046757595.1 Candidatus Omnitrophota bacterium | reverse complement strand
GCCGGGGTGATGATACACGACCTGGGGTTTTTGGCCGCGATAACAGACGGCTGCCGGGGGTTTCGCGTGTTTGCCGGCGGGGGGATGGGGGCGAGTTCGCGGCTGGGCAGGTTGTTGGCGGAGTTCCTGCCGGCGCAGGATCTGGGATATTGCGTGGCCGCGGTAAAGGGCATCTTCTACCGCCGCGGCGACCGGCGCAATAAACATCGCAACCGCCTGAGGTTTTTGCTGCAGGATATGGGTTGGCCGGAGTTTGTCCGCGTTTACCAGGAGGAGTTTTCCCGGCTGAAGGAAAAGGGCGGCGGGCTTGTATTGTCCGTAGAAGAGGGGTGTTCGTCTCGGCAGGGGGCGCCTGGGGGGCCGCGCCATAGCGCGCCGGCGGAAGATGCGTTTGGCCCGGGACAGGGGCAGGATAAGGAATACCAGGATTTTCTCGCCTATAATGTCTCTTCCCAGAAACAAGCGGGTTATTCCCGTGTCCTCCTACGTATCCCCCGCGGGGATATCTCCGCGGGGGAGATGGCTGCTTTGGCTGCTTTGGCCGGGGAGTTTGCGGGCCTTGGTTTTAACATTACCCAAGAGCAGAACCTGGCCTGCGCCTGGGTCTGCGACAGGGACATCCCGCGCCTTTTCTCCCGGCTGAAACAGATAACGCAAGATTTCCTTTATCCCCGCACACTGCTGGATGTGGTCTCCTGCAAGGGGGCCTTGACCTGTAATTTGGGGCTGTGTAATTCCCCGGGCCTGGCGCGGGAGATAGAGAAGGTGATAAAAGATGGTTTTGTGAAAAAGGCGATATCTTCCCGCCTGGATATCAGGGTTAACGGTTGCCCCAATGCCTGCGGCCATCACCCTATCGGTAAGATTGCCTTTTATGGTCTGGCGCGGCGGGTGGATAACCGACCGGTCCCTTTTTATAACCTGGTGTTGGCGGGGAGAAAAGAGGGCGATAAGAGCGCCCTGGCCCTGGAGGTAGGGGCGGTTGCGGCAAAGAATATCCCCGGTTTTTTGCGCGAGTTTTTGGCGGCAGTGGACGCAAAACTTAGGCCCGAGGACGATGTTTATGAGTTCCTGCGGGGCAAAGGGGTGGAGTTGGCGCGGGGGTTAATGGGAAAATACGGCGATGTCCCGGATTATTCCCGCAGCCGGGAGTTTTATGTAGACTGGGGCCGCAGGGAAGATTTTAGTCTGGGCGGTCTGGGCCCGGGAGAGTGCGGGGCCGGGGTCCTGGATGTTATCCAGGCCGACCTTGCCGAGGCCAAGATCTGTCTGGATAAGGCCCGGGATAACCAGTATCCTGTAGAGGAGATAAAAAGGGCCCTGCATCTTGCCGCGCGGGCCTTGCTAATCGTCAAAGGTGTTGACCCGCAAAGCCCCCAGGAGGCGTTTTGCGCCTTTGGTGAAAAGTTCGTCGATGGCGGCATAGCCGATGTCAGGTATAAAGACATTAGTCAGGTTTATGAACGGTTGATTCCCGGGTTGGGCCCTCAAGAGGCAGAGGCAAAGTTCTTTTATGCGCAAGGCTTTGTCGGGCACATCCGCGGCCTTTACCAAAATATGGATGCCTCCCTGAATTTCCCCGTAAGGGAAAAACCAACCGCCGCAGGACACTCCGCCGATGCCTGCGGCGGGCAGAGATTTCTCGACCTCAAAGGGACGCCTTGCCCCATAAACTATGTCAAGGCCAAGTTGGCGCTGGAGGAGTTGCCGTCCGGGGGTATATTGGCGATGGACCTGGATAACGGCGAGCCCATAGAAAATGTCTCTGCCTCTTTGAAGGGCGACGGCCACAAGATCGTAGAGATGAAGCAGCAAGGGGGGCCGGGAGGACACTGGCGCTTGGTAGTGAAAAAGCAGAGCTAAGAACTCAGAGCTCAGAGCTCAGAGTTTTTCGTGTTTCGGGACTGTGCCCCGAAACCAATCCTGAGGCAATGATGATGTGCTTTGGGACTAAAGCCCCGAAGTACGGGAAAAACACAGACAGCCCTTGCGGCTGTCCGTTATATCAACCTTTGCGTTACCAAATGAACAGATTAGAAGCCCTGCCTGCGCCGTCAACGCCGCGGCAGGCAGGCAGGATTTTGTCCGTAGGCAAGGCGCGCGACCCATCCACTGGATGGGTGCCCCGAGGCAGCATACGGGCAAAAGACGGCTTATAAGCGTTCAGTTGGTACGCAAAGGTTGATAACAGAGATGTCTTATGTCAAGGGCTTGAAATGTCGGGAGTGCGGCCGGGAATATCGTACGGGTGTAGTGTTCGTCTGCGAATACTGCTTTGGCTCTTTAGAGATCGCCTATGACTATCGTAAGATAAAGGCGGTATTGAGCCATAAGGAGATCTCCCGCCGCCCGGGCAATATCTGGCGGTATCGCGAACTGCTGCCGTTGGACAAGGCGCCGACGGACGGCCTGCATACGGGCTGGACGCCGCTTGTCCGCGCCCGCAACCTGGGCAAGGTATTGGGTCTGGATGAGTTGTATATAAAAGACGACTCCGTAGACCACCCTACCCT
>JBHHYQ010000172.1:0-2523 GCA_046757595.1 Candidatus Omnitrophota bacterium | reverse complement strand
ATACCCTGCATTATTGCCGACGGGAGGGCAAGCGATGTATTATTGCGAATAGTTTCCGATAAAGAAAAAATCGGAACCTATTTTTATCCCTCTCATCGGAGGCCTCATGCCCACAAGGGGTGGATTGCCTATGGCGCGCGCCTCTGCGGAAGGATATATGTCGACCAGGGGGCAAAACAGGCCTTAATCGAAAAAGGTAAAAGCCTTTTATCCGTAGGGGTAATCGGATCGGAGGGGAATTTCGAAAAAGGAGACGTCGTTTCCTTAATCGACGAACAAGACAAAGAATTCGCCCGCGGCAGGGCAAATTGCGCCGCAGGAGACTTGAAAAAGATAAAAGGGCGCCGCAATTGCCGCGAGGTTGTCCATCGCGACAATCTGGCGATAGGGACGACAGAAGAAGACTAATGTCCTACAACGCAATCTCGCAAATATTACGGCAGGCGCGCCAAGCCGCGCTGGATATCGGCTGTTTATCGTCACAGGCTAAAGACAGGGCGTTATGGAAGATGTCCCGACGACTTGTCCAAAACACAGATTATATACTCGGCCAAAACAGAAAAGACCTTGACGCGGCGCAAAGCCAGGGGCTGTCCCCCGCGCTAATCGACCGCCTGCGGCTGAGTCCGCAGCGGATAAAAGAGATGGCCGTGTCTTTGGCGGCGATCAAAGATCTGCCCGATCCTGCAGGCAAGGCCATCCGCAAATGGCGCCGGCCCAACGGCCTGAGAATAGAAAAGGTGCGCGTGCCTATCGGGGTTATCCTGATTATCTACGAGGCCCGCCCCAATGTTACCAGCGACTGCATCGGCCTCTGCCTTAAATCCGGTAATGTCACGATATTAAAGGGCGGCAAAGAAGCATTTTATTCCAACCGGGCGATATTTCGCGTGTTGCGGGACGCGGCAAAAGATGCCGGGCTAAAAAAACAGCCCTTCTATCTTATCCCCTCGACAAAAAGAGATGCCGTGCGCTGGACCCTGCAGCAAGACGAATACATCGACCTGGTTATCCCCCGCGGCGGCGAAGGCCTAATCCGCGCCGTGACGAAAATCTCCCGTATTCCCGTAATCAAGCATTATAAAGGTATCTGCGCGGTCTATGTAGACAAGGATGCGAATCTGAAGATGGCGCAGGAGGTCTGCTTCAACGCCAAGGTCCAGCGGCCTTCGGTGTGCAACGCAATGGAGACATTGTTGGTGCACCGGGATGTGGCGCATCGGTTCTTACCGCCAATGATAGCCAGGTTGCGGAAGGCCGATGTAGAAATAAGGGGCTGTCCCCAGTCATACAAGATCTGCCGCAGGGAGATAAAAAGGGCCAAAGACAAAGACTGGACAACGGAGTATTTAGGGCTGACCCTGGCCGCGCGGGTGGTTGCGGATACAAGAAGGGCAATCGAACACATCAACACCTATGGTTCGCACCACTCCGACGCGATTATCACGAATAACCCCGCTGCGGCCAAAGAATTCCTGCAACGGGTGGACTCGGCCGTGGTATTCCATAATGCCTCGACCCGATTTAGCGACGGCTACCAATTCGGGATGGGCGCGGAGATAGGCATCTCCACGGACAAAGTTCATGCCCGCGGGCCGATGGCCCTGGAAGAGCTTACGATTTATAAATATCGCGTGCTGGGAAGGGGGCAGGTTAGGAAATAGAGCTATGGCCAAAACAAACAATATCGCCGTAGGCAAGCGCGGCGAGGACGAGGCCGTGGAATTTTTGCGGCGCCGAGGATATAAAATCCTGGAACGAAATTACCGTTATCCTGAATTCGGCGAGATGGACATCGTCGCCAAACATAAAGGGGTAGTCTGTTTCATTGAGGTCAAAAAGCGCAACAGCATATTATACGCCCAACCCCACGAGGCCGTAGACAAAAAGAAACAGTTTCGCCTGTCATTAATTGCCCTTGCCTACCTGAAAGAAAAAAAATTAATGCGTTCCCGGGCAAGATTCGACATAGTATCTATATCTCCGCAGGAAACCCGTTTGTTCGAGAATGCCTTCGAACTAAACAAAAGGTTTACCTATTAAGCGATAAGGCGCCAACAATAGTTCTCTGATAATATTTGGGAATCATTTATTCCGGGATCTTGGGAGCTTTGTCATTCCCGCTCCCCCCCACCTTGTCATTCCCGCATGCTTTCAGCGGGAATCTATAGTCCTGGATGTCCGATTGAAGCGTTCGGGCATGACGCGGCCTAAACAAAATATATAGAGCGTGCGAATAAAATTGAATAAAACTTTCCGCCAAAAGCCGTGGCGGATGATGCCCATAATAAGATTATAACGACAAAAGGTCAATAGAGACCATAAACAAAACAGGGGCATTGTCTCGAAATACGGGAACTTTGCCTCCTTTATTAACCCTTGACACTTTCAAAAGATGAACATCTCGCGAAAGATAAACGGGTTGCCGCAAGAGATAAGGCGGGTGTTATCCGGGGCCGGAAGGTTGGGGGATAAGATGGGGATGTCTGTGTATGTCGTGGGGGGGTTTGTCCGTGATATCTT
>JBHHYQ010000171.1:0-2536 GCA_046757595.1 Candidatus Omnitrophota bacterium | reverse complement strand
GAATGTTATATCCGAGACAAGATAATATATCTAAATTATAAAATACAGGAGCCCCAAACGCAGGAATACACAGGAGATATCGACCGAGAAATTATCAAAATAGCCGTCGAAGTATTGGATATTTACGAATTCAGAGATTACTCGCTGCTAAAAATAAACAACCTTGTCTCGGGGAAAAAGGCCGTTTTTGGCCAAGCAAAGCTAAAAGACTTCAAACCGGGCGCTATATAGTCACAGCCGGCTGATCAGTATCTGCCTGGCCATCTGGGGGTTGGCCTTGCCTTTGCTTTTGCGCATTATCTGGCCGACGAGAAACATCAGGGCGTTTTCTTTTCCAGCGCGGTAATCGGCCACCGGGCGCGGGTTTTCTTCTATTGCCTCCCGAGCCATCCTTTCCAGCTCTGCCTTGTCGGAGACCTGTTGCAGGCCCTGGGCGCGGATAACCTCCTCCGGGCCTTTACCGGAAGAAAACATCTCGCTCAATGCCGACTTTGCCCCCAGGTTGTTTATCCGGCCGCCGTCTACAGCCTGCAATAATCTTGCGAAATCCCCGGGGGCAATCTTTGCCTCATCGGCCTTTATCTTGCGGGTGTTCAGCTCCGCGATAAATGCCCCGCTTATCCAATTTGCCAGTTTCTTGTAATTGCGGTATTGTCGGGCGCAATGTTCGAAATAATCGCTTAGCGCCTTGTCGGAGACAAGCACGCCCAAGTCGTAATCCGAAAGCCCGTAGGCCTCTTTCATCCGCGCCTTGCGCGCCTGCGGCAGCTCCGGCAGGTTGTCTTTTATCCGTTTTATCTCCTGCGGGGTTAAGGTAAACGGCGCAAGGTCGGGCTCGGAAAAATAACGGTAATCATGCGCCTGTTCTTTACTACGCATAACCACGGCGCGCTGCCCGGCCTCGTCCCATAACAAGGTCTGTTGCGCGATATCGCCCCCTCCGTCTATAATCTTTCTTTGCCGTTTCGCCTCGAACTCCAGGGCTGCCTTCACGGACCTGAAGGAATTTAAGTTTTTCAGCTCGGTCTTTACCCCCAGCTTACTCTCGCCTTTTCTCCGTAAAGAAATATTGGCGTCACAGCGCAGACTGCCCTTTTCCATATCGCAGTCCGAGACCCCCAAATAAGACAAAATCGCCTTCAGCTGAGTCAGGTAGGCATAGGCCTCCTGGGGGGACCTTATGTCCGGGCAACTTACTATCTCCAGCAAAGGGACCCCGGCGCGGTTATAATCCACATAACTGCAGCCGTCCTCCTGGCTATGAATAAGTTTCCCCGCATCTTCTTCCAGATGGACGCGGGTGATGCCTATCCTTTTTTGTTTGCCTTGTCCCAGTTCTATGTCCAGATAGCCATTTTGCGAGAGGGGACAATCGTATTGGGAGATTTGATAATTTTTGGGGAGGTCGGGATAAAAATAGTTTTTGCGGTCGAACTTCGTCCATTCCCGCGCCTGACAATTTAAGGCCAGGGCGGTCATCAACGCATATTCCCAGGCCTGCCTGTTTAGAACCGGCAATGTCCCGGGCAACCCCAGGCAAACCGGGCAGGCCTGGCTGTTTGCCGCGGCGCCGAAACGCGTAGAACAACCGCAAAATGCCTTAGAGCGCGTAGCCAGCTGGGTATGGACCTCTAATCCAATTATGATTTCATACATTGTTCGATGGCAAAGCCTACCCGAAATAATGTTTCCTCATCGAACGGCCGGGCAATTGCCTGTATCCCTATAGGCAGGTTATTCTTGTCAACTCCGCAAGGCAGAGAGATCGCCGGCGCGCCGGCCAGATTTGCCGATATGGTATAAACATCGGAGAGATACATCGAGAGCGGATCTTTTGTCTTTTCTCCCATCCTAAACGCCGCGGTGGGAGATGTGGGAGTAATCAGGCAATCGAGCCGGGACAAGGCATCGTCAAAGTCCTTCTTTATCAATGTCCTCACCTTTTGCGCCCGTCGATAATAGGCCTCGTAATAGCCCGAAGACAAGACATAGGTCCCCAGGATTATCCGCCGCTTGGCCTCGGCCCCAAACCCCTGCCCCCGCGTCCTCTTATACATATCAATCAAACTCCGAGCTCCGAGCTCCGAGCTCCGAACTCCGTATTGCACCCCGTCAAACCGCGCCAGGTTGGAGCTGGCCTCGGCCGTAGCCACAATGTAATATACGGGCACGGCATATTCCGTGTGCGGCAAAGAGACCTCTGCGAACTCTGCCCCCCTGGCCTTTAACTTGGAAATAGTGTCTTTAACCGCTTGTTCGACCTCGGGGCTCAACCCTTCCCCAAAGTACTCCTTAGGCAGGCCGATCTTCATTCCCCGAATGTCTCTCCCCAGACAAGCAACCCAGTCCATAACGGAAACATCGGCCGAGGTAGAGTCTTTGGGGTCGTAACCGGCAATAACATTAAAAAGCATAGCGCAGCCGCGCACATCCTGGGCCAGGGGGCCGATTTGGTCCAGACTGGAGGCAAAGGCAACAAGCCCATAACGGGAGACGCGTCCGTAGGTCGGCTTGAGCCCGACCACGCCGCAAAACG
>JBHHYQ010000170.1:0-2543 GCA_046757595.1 Candidatus Omnitrophota bacterium | reverse complement strand
GAACTTCGATGAAGTCCGTGGGCGAGACTATGGCTATCGGACGCACCTTCAAGGAGGCCCTGCAAAAGGGCTTGAGGGGATTAGAGATTGGCGAGGGTGGCTTGACCTCGTCGCCAGCCTCAGATGCTCCCCGGGCTCAGACAGGGGCTTGCCCCGGGGAAAGGTGTGTTCGGGGCTCGCAATTCGCCCCGGGGGTATCTGGGGCTGGCGACGGGCAATCCTTAAGGGATAGGTTGAGGGTTCCCAATGCCGAGAGGGTGTTTTATTTGTTCGAGGCGTTTCGTGTCGGGATGGACATAGATAGCGTTTACGAATTGACCAGGATAGACAAGTGGTTCCTGCAAAACATCCGGGAGATAATAGGCCTTGAGAAGCAACTGTTGTTGTCGGGAAGGCGGGCAATAAGAAACAAAGGGTCGAAGACCCTGTCCTCTGCCCTTTATCCCCTGTCTTCCGATATATTGCTAAAGGCCAAACAATACGGTTTTTCCGACGGGCAATTGGCCCGCTTGTGGCGTACGGACGAAGGCAGGGTGCGCCGACTGCGCCGGCGCCTTAAGATCGAGCCGGCATACAAGCTGGTAGATACCTGCGCCGCGGAGTTTGCCGCTTATACCCCTTACTTTTACTCTACCTACGACCGGGAAAATGAGGTCAGGCGCACGGGTAAAAAAAAGATTATGGTCCTGGGGGGAGGGCCCAACCGTATCGGCCAGGGCATCGAGTTCGATTATTGTTGCGTGCACGCCTGTTTTGCCCTGAAAGAGCAAGGCTACGAGACGATAATGGTAAACTCCAATCCGGAGACGGTGTCTACGGATTACGACATATCGGATAAGCTCTATTTCGAGCCCCTGACCGCAGAGGATGTCTTGAATATCTGCGAGCGGGAGCGTCCGCAGGGGGTGATTGTTCAATTTGGCGGCCAGACCCCGCTTAATCTCGCCCTGCCCCTGCAAAAGGCGGGAATAAAGATTATCGGCACCAGCCCCCGGGCCATCGATATCGCCGAGGACCGAGAGAAGTTCAAGCGCCTGTTGCGCAGGTTGGGCCTGCGTCAGCCGCAGAACGGGACGGTGTTTAGCGTTGCCGCGGCAAAAAAGACCGCGGCAAGGTTGGGCTATCCGGTCTTGGTGCGGCCTTCTTATGTCTTGGGCGGCCGGGCAATGGAGATAGTCTATTCTTCCGATACATTAGAGGATTATATTCGCAAGGCCCTATCTGTTTCCGGCCGGCGCCCGGTGCTTATCGATAAGTTCCTGGAAGAGGCAATAGAGGTGGATGTGGATATGGTTGCCGACGGCGAGACCTTCCTTGTCGGCGGGATACTCGAACATATCGAGGAGGCCGGGGTCCATTCCGGGGATGCGGCGATGGTCCTGCCGCCGTATAGCCTTTCGGCGGAGATGGTTGCGCGCATAAAGAAGGCAACTGTGTCTTTGGCCCGAGGCCTGGGGGTATGCGGCCTGATGAATGTCCAGTATGCTATCCAGGGAGACAACCTGTTTGTCTTGGAGGTCAATCCCCGCGCCTCGCGCACCGTGCCGTTTATCTCCAAGGCCACGGGCCTGCCCCTGGCCAAATTAGCGGCAAAGGTAATGGCCGGGGCCAGGCTCAAAGATCTGGGTGTAACCAGAGAGGTGATACCGGGTTATTTTTCCGTCAAGGAGTCGGTCTTTCCCTTTAACCGTTTCCCCGGCGTAGACATTATGCTCGGCCCGGAGATGCGTTCTACCGGCGAGGTAATGGGCATAGACAAAGATTTTGGCCGGGCATTCTTGAAGAGCCAGCTGGCCGCGGGGCAGAGGTTGCCGGTCAAGGGCCGGGTGTTTATCAGCGTCAAAGACAGCGACAAGCCCTCGATTATCCCTATTGCCCGGGACCTGGCGAAGATGGGGTTTAGGATTGTTGCTACATCGGGGACACACCGGATATTAAGGGCAAGGGGTTTGGCCTGCCGGCTGGTCAAGAAATTGAAAGAGGGTTCGCCCAACACCCTGGACCTGTTGAAAGAAGACAAGATTGGCCTGATTATCAATACCCCCTCGGGAAGGATACCGCGCGCCGACGAGGTGCGCATTCGTTCCTATGCTACGATGCACAACATCCCCTGCGTTACCACCATTGCCGGGGCCCGCGCCTCGGTGCGCGGTATCGAAAGCCTAATCCGCAATAAACTAAGCCCGCGGACCATCCAGGAATATCACCGGAATGCTATATTCTCTTCTGTTTAAAGATGGTGGACTATAGATGAATAAAATCATCGTAGTAAAAGTAATTACTAATGCACTGTGAAATTAGTTGCCGATAGAAGACAAAAAGAAATATAAAATCAACCACAAAGGACACAAAGGACACGATGGGGATGTCTTGTTTTTGCGCTTCGGAGCTGAAGTCCCGAAGCGCAAAAACTCAATAAACTCAAGTAACTCAATGAACTCAATTTTTCGCCCATCCGTGGCATTCGTGTTTTTATTTTTTTGATGTGTTTCGGGGCTTTCCGTTCTTGATGCCTTCTTTTACTCTCTGCCCTCTGCCCTCTG
>JBHHYQ010000169.1:0-2558 GCA_046757595.1 Candidatus Omnitrophota bacterium | reverse complement strand
CTATCGCCTTCGAGGGCTCGCGGGGCGATTTTGGCCTGGCCGTGTCTTTGGGGGGCGTCTTGTTGGTTGTGGCCCTGGGGATAAACATCCTTGCCGCGGCCTATCTGGATTTTAAGGGGCAGGCCAAAAATAAGGGATATATATCCAACACTTAGTTCGTTGGATCTTCTCCTGACACACTTTGATAACCCCGGGATGTCACCATACAATAATGTCCTGGAAGGCTTTAATCGCATTATCAAACGCCGAACCAGGCTGATGAAGGGATTCAAGAAATCGATTAACATCCAACGATGGTTGAAGCTGATTATCCTGGACCGGCGGTTTCATTCTTTGAAAGAAAGCCAATGGAAGAATCGCAACAACTTTTGTCCGTTACAGTTAGCCGATGTCGGGTTGCCTAAGATCCACAACTGGCTTAGTTTTGTAAGAAAGAACCGTAAAATTAGCAACTGAATCGTTACCCAGTGCCTATTTTTAAACGGAGGTGAAAATGGATATAATCAGGTGTTTTATTATGCTGGGGGCAACGTTGTTTATGTCCTTATCGGGAATATTGGCGCTTGCCGACGATCGCGGCTTTAACGATGTTACGGTGAAGTTAAAGGTCTTGGTGGCTAATCCTCAGTCCGCCGTCGATGATGCGGTATCGGTAAATATGCCTCTGCCGCAGGGGATAAAACCGGAAGATATCGTCGACATTGGAGATTTCGGTTTGGGCTATGACGAAGAAAAGAGGTCTTACTATGTATATCAACAATTAGATATACCTCCCGGGGGTTCAAAGATGATGCAGATAGAGATTAAAGACATCTGGAGAATCGGCGAGGAGAAGTTGGGTTTTTTGCAATCGCACACGCAAAAATTACATACAATGCTTAAGCAGACTGATTATGCTCAGGCGTCCGATAAGTTATCGGCCGCGGTCTTTGCGGATATAGAAGAGATAAGGCAGGATGAGCGCGCGGCCTCGGATTGGAACGTGGCCAAGAGGATGGAAAGATATCAATTCAATTTACAAAAGATGGACGATATCCGCGATGACATCGGTTCGTTGGAGAACTTAGTTATTGCCAGCGGGGGGACGCTGGGGCAACGTGTTCAGGAGGAAACAATAGGCGTCATTTCTTTGGAGGAGGACCGTATGGCCAGTTCGCCTTATCCTGACGGGATTATTACCTTAAAGATAAAGATGACCAATCCTGGAAAAAATCCGCAAAGATTGCATTTAAAATACCATGTCTTTAGAGAAATGAGGCCGGAGTATGTCATCGATCGCGCCGGCCTGGAATTAGGTTATGATTTTGATAAGGGCGCGCCTTATTTTTATGCCGATATAGATTTAGATCCTAATGAGATTAAGACTTGGGAGGTTAAAATTAAAGATGTCTGGAATATCCCGGGAACGATTATTACCGGTTTAAAGCAACATACTCAAAAGTCATTATTTGCGCTTAAGGGGACGGATTATTATGAGCAGGGAGAATTTTTGAGCCGGAATATATATAAATGGTTGGATGTTATTGTCCAGACTCAGAAAAAACAGGGGATTGGCCCTGATGAGCATATTGCTATATATCGGGCTAATTCCGATAATCTGTCTCGAGTCAAAAAGGCTGTGGCCGAACTTGAAAAGTTGACCCTGCAGGCGGGGTTGATACCCGGTGTTACCGTGGTTGCCGGGAGAAATACTGGTGGTGGCGAAGAGGGCGCGTCGCATCCGGGAATGGACAAAGATGGGAAGAAAGAAAAAGATATTTTAGGCGGTATCAATGGGTTGAGATTTATTGCCCGTTCTTTATTTGGGGGCAAGGCTCCGGCTAGGGCTGCGGTGTGGAAGGCAATATATGCGATATTGATATTTCTTGCTTTGGTCACATCGGTATTTTTTGTTTCGCAGTTTTCGCGTAATCGGCAGGTAATGATTGATGGGCTTACGGGGACATTCACTCGCGAGTATATTATGGAAAGGCTGGGGAGAGAATTAAGGGTTGCGCAAAGAATGCAACGGCCTTGCGCGCTATTGATGGTAGACATCGATAAGTTTAAGCAATATAACGATACTTATGGTTCTGCCGCGGGGGACACCATCCTTAAGGAATTTGTGGTGACGATGAGGAAAATAGTTCGCCCTACGGATTTGTTGGGGCGGATAGGCGGGGATGATTTTATGATTATTTTGCCTGCGGATGACAAAAATCGCGGCAGGGAAATTGCCCGGAGGTTAAAAGATGCGACGCATGACAACGAAGTCAAAATTAAAAATGCGCCTTTAAGGATAACCGCGAGTATCGGTATAACCGCTTATCCCGATGACGGAGAATCTGCCGATGACCTGATTAGCAAGGCGGATATGGCAATGTATAAAGCTAAGGCCCGGGGTGGAGACGCTGTAGATACCATCTGACGAATTGCGCCGGGCATTTATGGGTAACAACAATGGCATAAGATGTTGTAATTTTTATTGACACCTCCTGGATAGTGAGGTATAGTAAGAACTTAGAGCGCAAGCGCGCAAAACAAGAACATGAAAGGATGATCACATGTTACTCCATACT
>JBHHYQ010000168.1:0-2600 GCA_046757595.1 Candidatus Omnitrophota bacterium | reverse complement strand
TACATCGAGGAGGAGCAACGCGTGCCTACGGGCAAAAGACGGCTTATAAGCGTTCAGTTGGTAGCGCAAAGGTTGATAACATTATTTTTTGTGGGCGGCTATGACAATATAACCCCGGCGCGTGCGCAACAGCGCATCCCCTTCGATACCGGATGTAACGCGATGAAAATCATCGCTGTCCTTAATCCTTACCTTATTTATCTCCCGGATAATATCCCCCGGCAATATCCCGGCATCGTCGGCAGGGCTGGCCTGTTCTACGGCAACGACCAAGACGCCGTAGGTATCCTCCAGAGAATACCTCTGCCTCAAATCATAGTCTATGTCGCGCACGGTTATCCCCCGCCAGGACATCTTTTCTCTCCTGTCCGCCGGCGAAGGATAGGCCCCGGCGGCGCGCCCAATGTTGTCTTCCGGCCTTTGGCCTATCTTCACCGTCGCCGCCAATACCCTGCCGCCGCGGATTATGCCCAACCTCACCCTTTGGCCGACATTCGTCTTGGCTACGGCCCGCAACAAGGCCCGCACCGAGGCAATGTCCTCACCGTCGAAAGAACGGATTATATCGCCGTCTTTCAGGCCGGCGTGGTCCGCTGGCCCGCCCACGATTACCTCGTTTACCAGGACACCGGCCCTGCCCCGCAACCCGAAATAATCAGCCAGGTTGCTGTCTAAGTCCTGCGCCGTAATCCCCAGCCAGCCATAAAGCACCTTCTTGCCCTGAATAAGCCTCGTCAACACCCGCTGGGCTCTATTGCTGGGGATAGCAAACCCTATCCCCTGATACCCTCCGGATGTAGAGAATATCGCCACATTTATCCCGATAACCTTACCCTCGAGATTGACCAACGGCCCTCCGGAATTTCCCGGATTTATCGCCGCATCGGTCTGGATTAAATCGCTAAAATCCTTACCCCGGCTCAGAGAACGCCCCAGGGAACGATGCAGGGCGCTGACCACGCCTACGGTCACCGTGGGCTTGGGGCTATGCATCACAAACCCAAACGGGTTGCCGATAGCCACGACCCAGCGTCCAATATCCATCTTATCCGAATCCCCCAACTCGGCCGCAGGGAGATCTTTGGCGTCTATCTTTATCACCGCAAGGTCTGCGCGGCTATCCCGCCCCCTTATCTCGCCCAAAAACTCCCGGCCGTCGGGTAAGGTGACGGTTATCTTGTCCGCATCGTCGATAACATGTTCGTTGGTAAGGATATATCCGTCTTTGTCGATAATCACCCCCGAGCCCAAACCTACTTGCTTGGATTGCCGCTGTTGCTGCGGTTGCACATCGAAGAAATCTTCGAAAAATCGGCGAAATAACTCGTCTTCAAAAATGTCGCTATCTCCTCCCGGCCCGTCAAAATAAAACCGGCGATAAGAAGGCATCTTTTCCGTGCGCACCGTGCTAATAGAGACCACGGCCTTGCCCACCTTATCTGCGACATCGACTACGGCCTGCTCGATGCTTAATGCCGTCCGATAACCCGCCGCGCCTTTTACCGAAGAAACATCCCGGGCGGCGACAGCATCCGCGGCGACAAAAGATGTCAAGCCCAACGCCAACACAGCTAAAACCTTACTATTCATCTTATTCATCATCTCCCCTCCCCAGCATCTTTACTACGATAAAGGATAGAATGGTAAGTAATATCCAAAAGCCTTTTTAACTCCCTGTTGGTTATGCTCAAAGGCGGCATCAAGACGATTACCCGGCCCAAAGGGCGCAATATCGCCCCCCGGCGCCGCGCCTCCTTTATCACCTTTACCCCGATGTCGTCATCTCCGTCCAGATCTATGCCGGCGATAAGCCCTTTATGACGCACCTGCTTAACGCAGGGAAGAGCCGAAAAACGCCGCAGGCAACGGTTAAAAAGGCCTATCTTTGCCGGCAACTTCTCCAATACCCTCTGTTGCCGAAAGATCCGCAAACTGGCCAGGGCCGCGGCGCAGGCCAGGGGGTTGGCCGTATAACTATGGCCGTGGAAGAATGTCTTTGGCCCGGGAGGACGACATCGCGCCTTATCGCGGCCGCGCTCTAAAAATGCCGCGTATATCTTTTCCGTAGTAAGGGTGGCTGCTAAAGGCAGATACCCCCCGCTCAAGCCTTTGGCCAGGCAAAGGATATCCGGGCGCACGGCTTCCTGCTCGCAGGCAAACATCGTCCCGGTGCGGCCGAACCCTACCGCCACCTCGTCGGCGATAAGCAAGACGCGATAATGCGAACAAATACGGCGCAGGCCCCGCAAAAACCCTTGAGGGGCCAGCAGCATCCCCCCTGCGGCCTGGATTAAGGGCTCGATAATCACCGCGGCAATCCGGGAATGCCGCTTCTTTATAAACTCCTCTACGCGGGACAAGGCCAAAGGCAGGCGATAGGCCTTAAACAACAAACGGCGATATATCCGATGAAACAGGTCTATCCCGCCTACGGCTACCGCGCCCAAAGTGTCTC
The DNA here is from genome assembly GCA_046757595.1 of Candidatus Omnitrophota bacterium. Lineage (GTDB taxonomy): Bacteria > Omnitrophota > Gorgyraeia > Ghiorseimicrobiales > Ghiorseimicrobiaceae > JBHHYQ01. The sequence continues at coordinate 145 of JBHHYQ010000168.1, read as the reverse complement.
CGTGATAGGAATTATCGAAATAGATAAAACTACCCTTTTCCCCTTTGCCCAAATTCTGCCAATACTGATAGCTTATCTTTAAGGCGGCCTCTACTGCGGTGGAGCCGTTGTCGGAATAAAACACGCGGGTCAACCCTACGGGCAC
>JBHHYQ010000167.1:0-2604 GCA_046757595.1 Candidatus Omnitrophota bacterium | reverse complement strand
CATACGGGCAAAAGACGGCTTATAAATGTGCATTAGTTAGTCAAGGGTTAATAAGTTGACATCTACGGTTGAACCGTAGATGTCAACTTAACGATGTCCAGGAGTGTCCAACAAGACCTTTTCCACCTCTATGGCCCGTTTTACGGAACGGTCTATCTTCAAGCCGATATCCGGGGCATAACGTAGGTCAACACATTTGGCAATAAGCCGACGGATGAAACCCCGCGCCGAGTTCATTGCCGAAATAGTATCTTTCTCCTGCTTTTCGTCCCCCAAGACACTATAGTATATTCGGGCATAACGTAGATCATCGGACATCTCCACCGCGGTAATCGTAACAAACCCCAAGCGGGGATCATGCAACTCCTCCCGCACAATCCGCCCCATCTCTTTTCTAATTACCTCTTCCAACCTGTCTTTCCTATGCATCTCGCTAAAGCTAAAATAATGTTACAAAAGCGACATTCATCCTCAAGAAAATGCCCGGCGCAAGCGGCTTGCCTTTTCTATCTTTTTAAACAATCCCTGTTCATCCCCGCCGCGGATAAGCCCTTCCAATTCCCCTAATTGCTTCCGGAAGGCCTTAAGGGCCTGCAGGGCAAAATTTTTATTGCTAAGAAATATGTCCCTCCACAAACAGGGGGAAGAGGCGGCGATGCGCGTCGTATCCTTAAGGCCGCCGGAGCCGTAAGGCAAAAACTTCTCCGGGATGGCGCAGACCAGGCCAAAGGCAGCCAAATGCGGCAACTGGCTAATAAAGGAAACGATGCGGTCGTGCTCTTCGGGTTGCCATACCTTAACCCGGGAGCCCAATGCCTGCCAAAGCGCCTTTACCTTATTTATTCCTTTGCCCGGGGTCAATATACAGCAAGAGTTGCCAAAGAGCCCCCTGCTCGCCTGGCCGATACCTGCCTTTTCCGAGCCGGCCAAAGGATGGCCGCCGACAAAACTTACCCCTGCCGGCAAGGCCTGTTTTGCCCGACGGACAATCTCGACCTTGGTACTTCCCACATCGGTAACAATCGCCCCGCGGGAAAGATAAGGGGCAATATCTGCCAAAAGGCCGATTATCGCCTTAACCGGGGCGCAGAGGATAACCAGGTCACAACCGCGAACCGCGCGGATATCCCCTGAGGCGCGGTCAACAAACCCCCGCCTCTTCGCCGCCCTAATCGTCTCCTGCCTGCGGGATATACCGATAAGATTATCTGCCAGGCCCAACCCCCTGATATCCCCGGCCAAGGACCCGCCTATCAAACCCAAGCCCACAACGGCAACATTTCGGAATAAGACCATTTACCCAACCTCGCGGGTTTAACCACGGCTTTTTATCCAGGCCATCAATCCTCCAGCACTGATAATCTCGCGCATAAAGTCGGGATAACCGCCGCTATTGTAGGCCCTGTTTTGCGTCTTATCCTCTATTAGCCCCTGCCGCAAATAAACCCTAAGCGCATCCCCCTCTTTTATCTTCGCCGCATCCCGACACTGCAATATCGGCAGGCCGATATTTATCGCATTACGGTAAAATATGCGGGCAAAACTGCAGGCAATAACGCAGGAGATACCCAGGCCCTTAATCGACAACGGGGCATGTTCGCGCGAAGACCCGCAGCCAAAATTATTTCCGGCGACGATAATATCCCCCGGCTGCGCCACCCGACCAAACCCCGGCCGCGCCCCCTCCATACACCCCTGCCCCAACTCCCGGGCATCGGCCGTAACCAAAAACCGCGCCGGGATTATCTCGTCGGTATTAACATCACTGCCAAACCTATGCGCCCGGCCAGATAAACAATCCATAGCCATTGCCTTTCCTTAATCTCTAACCCCAATCTCTGCGGGATGAGTAATCTTTCCTCTTATTGCGCTGGCCGCGGCTAGGGCCGGATTGGATAAATAAATCCTGCTCTTAAGCGCCCCCATCCTGCCGACAAAATTCCTGTTGGTCGTCGCCAAACAGGCCTCGCCTTCGGCAAGGATGCCGCTATGCCCGCCCAAACAGGGCCCGCAGGTCGGGGTCACCACCACCGCCCCGGCCTCGACGAATATCTTAATCAGCCCCTCTTTTATCGCCTGTAAATATATATTTTGCGTCGCCGGGATAACAATGCAACGTAGGCCGCGGGCAATCCTTCTCCCCCGCAACACCTTAGCCGCCAGGCGCAGGTCGGAGATGCGGCCGTTGGTGCAGGAGCCGATAACCACCTGATCCAGTTTTATCCCCTTAAGCGCCCCCACGGCGCGGACATTACCCGGCAAATGCGGGCAGGCGACCTGCGGCTCGAGCCGCGACACATCCCAGGTATATACCTTTTCGTATTGGGCATCGGGGTCGCTGGACAGAGAAACGAAAGACGAGGAACGACCGCTTCGCCGAGACGAGAGACGATGTCGCCGTCCATCGTTAAAATAAGCCAAAGTTGTCTTGTCCGGGGCAATTATCCCATTCTTGGCCCCGGCCTCGATAGCCATATTGCACATCGTCAGGCGGCCGTCCATCGGCAGGCGGCGAATTACCTCCCCGGAAAATTCCATAGACTTGTATAGCGCGCCGGCTACGCCGATGTTACCGATTGTATAAAGCATCAAATCCTTGCCCCC
>JBHHYQ010000166.1:0-2605 GCA_046757595.1 Candidatus Omnitrophota bacterium | reverse complement strand
AACAAGACAAAGCAGTCTCAAAGATTGCCTCAGGCTGATGTTCTCACAACCCTCGGGATTACTTGGTCGCTGTTACTCCTGGCGATGACGTCTTTACCGAATATTCACCGGACCGCTAATGCTTAAAGGCGTAATTCACGAGATCGGATATATTCTTCTTGTCCCTATCCTCGATCTCGGAAAATCTCAACCCGGAAAGATATTGCTCGGAATGGCTTATCCGATTAGACCAAACGACACTTGCTAAAGCATTAACTACTCCCGACGAAGACGGCACCTTAACCTCAACGCTCACATTCGTCCCCCGCGGCAAAAAACTATGAGTTAATATCTTTAACCCCCCGACACTAATATCCCGGGTAACGGTATAAATAGAAGCAGTATTGTTTTTCGGGCAATATTTAATCGGGATGCTGTAATGAAAACGCGGGAAAATACGTTGTTCGGATATCCTGTCCATAGTCACCCCCTCCTTTCTTACCCTAATTTACACTATAACACAAATATCAACTAAAGTCAAATAAAAATCTATCGCCCTCTGGAAATGGGAAGATAAATCGTTGCCCCCCACTACACCAATTAAAGATAAATCGGTTTTGTAACATTATTTTGTCTTTAGCCAGACACGCAGGGCGAATATTGCCGCCGGGGTTACGCCGGGGATACGCGCGGCCTGGCCCAGGGACAGGGGCCGGGCCCGGCTGAGCTTTTCCTCTATCTCGCGCGACAGGCCGTGGATACGGCTATAGTCAATGTCTGTGGGTATCTTTATATTCTCCAAGTGGCGGTATTGCCTGACCTGCGAGAGCTCACGCCGGATAAACCCCTTATATTTTACGGCAATCTCTACCTGCTCTCTAACCAACTCCACATCTCGGCCACGCGCCGCAGGCTTGACCAGGTCATCAAGCCTTATCTCCGGCCGACGCAAGAGCGCCTCGGCCGTCTCTACGCGGGTTACCCCGGCTTTGCGCCGGCGCCTGAGATAACGCCCTGCTTTACTATCCGGCGCAATCTTTGTCCGGCGCAACTGCGCAGACATCGCGATAATCATCTTCTGCTTATCCTTCACCCTGAGCCAGGCCGCCTTATCTACCAGGCCAAGGTTATGGCCAATGCGACTAAGCCTTATGTCGGCGTTGTCCTCGCGCAAGATAAGCCGATATTCCACGCGCGAGGTAAACATCCGATAGGGCTCGTCCGTGCCCTTAGTCGTCAAGTCGTCGACCAAGACCCCGATATACCCCCGGGCGCGGCCGATAATCAACGGCTCTTTCTTTTTAATCTTTAAGGCAACGTTTATCCCGGCAAGCAACCCCAATGCCGCGGCCTCTTCATATCCCGTGGTCCCGTTTATCTGCCCGGCCAAAAATAGCCCCTTTATCCGCTTTGCCTCCAGGCTAGGATACAGATCCCGCGGGTCCACGAGGCTATATTCGATGCCATATCCCGGGCGCAATATCTCGGCATTCTCCAACCCCGGGATAGTGCGATACATCTTTACCTGGGCCGCAAGCGGCAGGCTGGTAGAAAGGCCGTTGGCATAGACCTCGCGCGTATCCAGGCCCTCTGGCTCAAGAAAGACCTGGTGGCGGCCCCGCCCGGGAAACTTGACCACCTTATCTTCCACCGAGGGGCAATAACGCACCCCGGTGGCCTTTATCCTCCCGGCATACAAAGGAGAATAGCGCAGGTTTCCGCGGATAATCCTGTGCGTCCTTTCATTGGTATAGGTAATATGACAGGGGACCTGTTTCAGGGGGAGTTTTTCCGTAGAAAAAGAGAACGGCCGCGCCTGCTTATGAAACGACTGCTTCTCCAGCCGGCCGAAATCTATGGTCTTGGCATCCAGCCGGGCGCAGGTCCCGGTCTTAAACCGCAAGAGAGAAAGCCCCAACTGCCCCAGATTACCCTCGAGGGAAAGGCTTGCCGCCTCGCCCATCCGGCCCGCGGGAAACGAGCTCAGCCCGATATGGATTAACCCCTTGAGGAATGTCCCGCTGGTTATAATCAAGGCCCGGCAACCAAACTCCCCCCAGGGCAAGACCTGGACCCCGCAGACCCGGCCATTACGAGTTAAGATGTGGGTTACCTCGCCCTGCTTCAAGACAAGGCCGGGTTGACGCTCTAATACCGACTTCATATACAGCCGATAGCGCGCCTTATCCTCCTGGCCGCGGGTAGAGCGCACCGCCGGCCCCCGCGATAAATTCAGGGTGCGCAGCTGAATACAGCAGGCGTCCGCGGCCCTGGCCATCTCTCCTCCCAGGGCATCTATCTCCCGCACCAGCTGCCCCTTGCCCACCCCGCCAATAGCCGGGTTGCAGGACATCTGGCCAATAGTATCCAGGTTAAGGGTAAGCAAAAGCGCGCGGCAACCCATACGCGCCGCGGCCAACCCCGCCTCAATCCCGGCATGCCCTGCGCCCACCACGATAATATCATATTTGTCCATTTTAAGACTAAAGACCTTGTGTTTCGTGACGATAGTCCCGAAACACAAAAGGCGAACACAGTTCGCCTACCATCTTCCTTCAGCCACCACCAAGTATTATCAACCTTTGCGCTACCAACTGAACGCTTATAAGCCGTCTTTTGCCCGTAT
>JBHHYQ010000165.1:0-2608 GCA_046757595.1 Candidatus Omnitrophota bacterium | reverse complement strand
ATGTACATTTATAAGCCGTCTTTTGCCCGTATGCTGCGTCGGGGCACCCATCCAGCGGATGGGTCGTCGCGCCTTGCCTACGGGCAAAATCCTGGCTTATAAATTGCCTCATTAACAAGTCAAAGGTTAATAACTAAAAATGGGAATGAAGATAGTATTTTTTGCCAGTGGGGAATTTGCCGTCCCTGTTTTGTCTCGTCTGGGCCAGGACAGGGCCTATCGCCCAGTCTGTGTCGTAACCCAACCGGACCGTCCGGCCGGACGGGGGCTTAAGCTCAGGCCTTCGCCGGTAAAGGTGTTTTGTCTGCGGCAGGGTTTGAGGTTGTATCAACCGTCGGGCCTGCGCGGCGATGAGGCCTATGATTACCTTCGGCAGCTGAATGCGGACCTGTTTATCGTGGTGGCCTATGGTTGCATTATTCCCCAAAGGATACTTTCCCTGCCTAAGATATTTTCTTTGAATATCCACGCTTCGCTGCTTCCCAAATATCGCGGCGCCGCGCCGATAAACTGGGCGATAATCAATGGGGAAAGCAGGACCGGGATTTCGTTAATCCGGATGAACGAGTTTGTGGATAAAGGCGATATGCTTTTAAGCCACAGCCTGAATATCGAAGACACGGATGATGCCCGGACATTGTCGGCGAGGCTTTCGGCCCTGGCCGCAGACAACATTGCTTCGGCCCTGGATTTGATTGCCGGCGGCAAATATAGGCTTTGCCCGCAAGATGAGGCCCGGGCATCGTCGGCGCCTAAATTGACCCGCGCCCAGGCAAGGATAGACTGGACGAAGACGGCGCGGGCAATAGCCAATCAGGTCCGTGGCCTCGTCCCCTGGCCCGCGGCCTGGACGCGCCGGGCCGGTAAATTGTTGAAGATATGGGAGGCCGTGGCGCGGGATGATGTTTTTGGCGGCGGGGGCAAACCGGGGGAGGTGTTGGATACAAAAGAGGCGGGCATCTTTGTTCGTTGCGGCGGCGGGGTTTTGGTTATCCGGCAGGCGCAGTGGGAGGGAGGGAAGAGGATGCCGGCCGGCGACATCGTCTGCGGCCGGGGCATAAACAAGGGGGATTTTTTGTAAAATTTGGTGTCAGAACTCCCTAAAATCTTTACAACTAAACAAGATACACCGAAAATATCCGACAAAACACTTGATCGATCATCGAGACTAAGCCTCGATAGTGAGACGATAGTGAGAGTTTGTAATTGGGTATTGTTTGTAATTTTGAGATTGTATATTGTAATTTCGGCACTGGGTAACGATTCAGTTGCTAATAGCAAGATAACTCTTTAATATTTATGGTGTTATGGTATAATTTTAAGAGAACCAAGGTGGTTTTATTATTTTTAGGCTGATATCTTATCAAAAGAAAGGGGTATAATATTATGAACGCCACTCAACAAAAAATTTTTGCCCCAGATGCCTTTCTTGTTCTTCCAAAAAATTTGGTTTTCTTAGACTCGAGTTATTTACCTTGCCGGGGTGGTCGGAACATCGCTATCAAAGGTACTCTTACAAAATCTGCAATCACTTCTTTCGCTATGTAGAGACCATCGGTATACATACTCTACGAATGGTTGAATATGTTGCCTATATGCATCTGCGTTCTTTGTCATTCAATCAGGTAATCGCTATATTAGGAGCCTATTACCAACAAGGTGTTTTTACCAAGCATGGTCTGGTAAGACATATTGAGCAGTTGGCCGATCGTATCCCAGAGAACAGGCAGATTAGCCAGTGGTCAAGACCCAGGCGCAGTGGCTACTATGCCTTAGATGGCGCCTAGTTAAAATACCGCGGTCGGGATATTGTTTTGCTTATACTCTTCGATGTCCAGACACTGGATATCAGTTAGTTGCTCTATAGCCAAAGATGAGACAGAGCAAATCTATACCCAGCTGATTAACCCGGCCTTATCCGAGATCTCCGACGGGGTAAAAGGGCTATACTGTGATGGAGAGCCATGTTTGCTAAAGCCCCTAAGGGAAACCTTTCTCTTTGTGCCTGTTCAGCTGTGTGTGTTTCGTAAATACCGCAGGGCACACCAGTTGGCGCCATTCTTGCGGCCCAAGACGGCATTGGACCGAGAGATCAAAGAGCGTGTCAGCCAGGTATTGTTTGCTTTCAGCAAGGATATAGCCATAGCCAAACTACAAGAGCTAAAACAATTTGCCCAAGAGCGCAGGGGTTATAAGAAGCTCCAGGATGTTATTGGCGTGCTTAAACGCAACTTCGATCTTCTCCTGACACACTTTGATAACCCCGGGATGTCACCATACAATAATGTCCTGGAAGGCTTTAATCGCATTATCAAACGCCGAACCAGGCTGATGAAGGGATTCAAGAAATCGATTAACATCCAACGATGGTTGAAGCTGATTATCCTGGACCGGCGGTTTCATTCTTTGAAAGAAAGCCAATGGAAGAATCGCAACAACTTTTGTCCGTTACAGTTAGCCGATGTCGGGTTGCCTAAGATCCACAACTGGCTTAGTTTTGTAAGAAAGAACCGTAAAATTAGCAACTGAATCGTTACCCAGTGCCTGAATTTCATTTTGGCCACGGGGGCGCGGGAGATGTCTCGTTATTGAAGGCGTTGGGCAAAGA
>JBHHYQ010000164.1:0-2666 GCA_046757595.1 Candidatus Omnitrophota bacterium | reverse complement strand
CGGACAAAATCCTGGCTTCTAATCTGTTCATTTGGTAGCGCAAAGGTTGATAATACATCAATAGTCGTCGTGTTATTCATAAAGCCAGATGATAACTTTTGCCGTTTTTGCCCCCCGGCCTCAAACATGGCTCCCATAACTCTCGCATTACGCAAAGCCAGATAAACAGAAACGCCGGGCAGAACATTGCCGCCGAGATTATCGAGAGGGACTCGAAACCGGGGGAGACATACTTTATCAGCCACCAGCTGTAAAGGTCTAAGGTCGAGCCGAAAAAGAGTAAAGAAATAACGGCTATCTTTGCCTTCTCCCTAAGGCGGGTAAACAAAAATATCCCCGCGCTTATGGCATACATCGTGGTGTGGCCGAACAGGTGGCTGTGCATCGTAGCCACGAGTTTTTCCAGGGGGAGGTAATAAAAATATTCCTTAACGGACTTGTAGGCGATATTTGTCTTGACAAAGACATTGATTAGGGCGGCAATATGCACCAGGCCGTAGATACTCAAGACATAGGTCAACAGGAGTTTTGCGCTTGTCGGCAGGTTGGCCAAAGAAAGTCCTGCGGCAATCTCTTTGTTTTTTGCCCAACGCCAGAAAAGAAAAACAATAACCAGGGCCATAATAAACAAAAAGGCGGGGAGAAAAAACAACACCCGGGGCAGAGAGGCCGCCTGATGCAAACTGTCTGCAGCCGCAGGCAGGGCCTTCTCTACCTGCGCGGCCCGGCTGAAGTCAAAACCCGGCGTCTCCTGGGCAAAGACGACAGAGCGCAGCCCACAGGATTCGCCTATGGCGAAAAGACAGAGGACAGAGGACAAAAGATACACAATAGATAATCTTCTCACTTTTATCAAGGCCTCCTTTCGGGGCTTTGCCTATTGTCAAAAATAGAATGTATTACTATCTCTTCATTTCCCTCGATCGTATAAAACACAGAGAAGGGGAATCTTCTTCTCTCCCCTTATCTGTCCATGTACGCCTTCCCAATCGCAGAGCTTCAGCTTCCCTTCTTTATATTCACGATATCTCTTGTCTAATTCATTCTTTTGCCATTGAGGCATGGGTAATTTGCCGTTATCACGCGCTATCCCGTCCCAAATATCCTCCACCAATATTAATCTTTCCGATAACGCCAATTTTTCTATCTCTTTTTCTATATCGCTTGTCTTCAACACAACCATCACCTCCTTCTACCTCCGGGCAAAGGCCTCGAACATTGCCAACAAGGCCCAGTCTACGGCCTGGGTCGTCAAACGCGACAGGCCTTTGTCTTTTCCCAATGCAACCTCTTTGCCTATCTGCGCAGATGTCCTGCCGGCAAGGCCCTGCAAATCCCCCCGGCCAAACAACTCCGCCTCGGACAAGGCAAGGACCTTTTTGACCACGCCATCCAGGCCAATGGCCACGCCCAGCTTGAAGTACTCATCTTTATATTTCAGAAAACGAAATATCACCAACCCCAGGCGCCTGGCCTCGTCATCTTTTTTGGAAAAGGCAAAATAAAATACCGGCACCTTTTCCGCATCCTCTATCCTGCGCCCCAGGGCCTGCTCTATCCGTTTCGCCTGCTCCGGTTTAAACCGCCCCTCAACCACCGTCCAGTAATCCGCCTGAGGAAAAAACAATTTAAGCTCATCCCGGGGGATATAGGCCTTGCCGGTCCGCGCCAACCAGTCTCCCGGGTTATCCGGGCGGCTGCCGCTGTCTCCGGGGTTGGCGCGCGCCTCTATCTCGGCAAGGTTTGCGCTGCCGTCTTTATCCGAATCGTTGCCTTCAATACGGGAAAATGAGTTTATGCTCATCCCCGCGCGCTTGAAGTCCTTGCCAAACCCGTTAAGGCTCGACCCCCCGCCCTGGCTATGACAAAGGGCGCAGCTGGGCGTCCAGCGATATTTGCCCTTGAACAGGCGCTTGTAGGCCGGCAAAGAAAACCCCTGTTCCGCAACAATAAAAACCAAGCCCAAGGCCACCAACAAACAACCCTTTATCTTCATTTTTCCTCCAAAGCAAAACGTTAATGAGACAAAAACCGACAATGTCACTTTTTGTCTCATTAACTCATTAACAGTCTATCCCTTTTTCAAAAAGGCCTCGTAGATCAATAACAGGCCGCGTTTTAGGCCAGAGGCTACAGCCTAAGAAGACGCCTCTTGCCCCTCTATCGCCCGGACATCGTCTCCCACCCTAAAGGCATCGTAGTCGGACTTGCCGATAAACTGTCCCAGGAATTTTCTCTCCTCTATTTTATCGCTATCCTCGTTCTCCCAGACATCTATCTTGCTGATCCTTCCCTTATCGTCCATAGCCAGGCTCAGCTCAATTACGCCCAAGCCTCCCCGGACATCCACGAACACTACTACCCCCAAGGTCTTTTTATCTTTACCGTAAGCAACATAAAATATCGGGCTGCGATCCTCGCCGGATACCTTCTGCCCCAAGTCCTTTTCTATGGAACCCGGTTGCTCCGCAGAAAAAGAGACCTGCCGTTGCCGAAAACTCTCGGCCTCAGGCATAAGCTTGGCCAGCCTCTTACCCGGCCAGCTCACCTCGTGCGCCGACAAAGCCCCCCGTCAGGAAGACCACCCCAAAAGCAATTGCCACGGCTATTTTCATAATCCGCATTTTACCTCCTTATCTCCCAAAATAATGTTACACCTTCCTAAA
>JBHHYQ010000163.1:0-2667 GCA_046757595.1 Candidatus Omnitrophota bacterium | reverse complement strand
TGGCGGAAACTAACTCGTTCACGCTGCTGGTAGGGTTGCCAAGCGCCATTGCTCCCAGCAGCGCACCGGAGCGATAATCTTTAAGCGGGGCTTAAGGATGTTACAGCTTAGCTCGAAACGCACCTGGTCGTTTCCCTTGCCGGTGCAGCCATGGGCGATATAGCCGGCGCGTTCCTTTGCCGCGGCCTGCACCAAATACTCGGCAATCAGCGGCCGGGACAGGGCCGTGGCCAAAAGATACTTGCCTTCGTAGACCGCCCCGGCCTTAAGCGCGGGAAAGACGAAGCGAGAGACAAACTCCTGTTTGCCGTCGCGGATATAGACCTTGTCCGCCCCGTTTTTTAAGGCCCTGCGTTCGATACGGGCAAAGTCTTCCCCCTGGCCCACATCCACCAACAAGGCCACGACACGATAACCCCTATCCCTGAGCCAACTAAGGCAGACCGAGGTATCCAACCCCCCGGAATAAGCCAATATTACCGTTTTCATTATTTCACCCCCCCAGATACCCCCGCGACATCTTAATGTTACAAAACTAACAATGTCACTTTTGCAACATTATTAACCCTTGACTAACTAATGTGCAATTTAGAAGCCAGGATTTTGTCCGTAGGCAAGGCGCGCGACCCATCCACTGGATGGGTGCCCCGCGGGCACCCGGACGAAAAGGACGGGTCGGCCCATCGGTGGCACGTCAAGGAGGAGCAACGCGTGCCTAGGGGCAAAAGACGGCTTATAAATGTGCATTAGTTAGTCAAGGGTTAATAAGGAAATAAGCACTGCCTTTTGCAGGTGGAGACGGTTTTCTGCCTGGTCGAAGACCAGGGAATTTTTGTCGTCCAGGACGCCGTCGCCAACCTCTTCCCCCCGGTGCGCCGGCAGGCAATGCATAACCAGGCAATCCTTTTTGGCCAGGCTTAATAATCTGCGGTTGACCTGAAACCCCTGAAATTCTTTAAGCCGCCTCTCCCGCTCCTCTTCCTGGCCCATACTCACCCAGACATCGGTATACACGGCATCCGCGCCTTCGACCGCTTCTTGGGCGCGGGAGAATAACTTAATCTGCGCCCCGGAGCCAGGGGCGGCCTCCCGGGCCTGCCGTGTTATTTCTGCCCGGGGGCGATATCTTTCCGGAGTGGCGATATTGAGATTAATCCCGGTCTTAGCGCAGGCAAACATTAAACTATGGCAAACATTATTGCCGTCTCCGACATAGGCTAAGGTAATATCGTCTTTTCTTTGCAGACCTTCCCTCAATGTCCACACATCGGTTAAGGCCTGGCAGGGGTGAAACAGGTCGGACAAGGCATTGACTACGGCGATATCCGCGCATTGGGCAAACTCGCAAATGACCTTATGGTTATAGGTGCGCAAGACCGCGGCCTCAACATAACGGGAAAGGGTGCGGGCGACATCCGGGACAGGTTCGCGCACGTCTAAATTTATCTCCCGCTGGCCGAGATAAATCGCATTCCCTCCCAGCTGCCTTATCCCGACCTCGAAAGATACGCGGGTGCGCAAAGAAGGCTTCTCGAAAATCAACACCACGGCCCGGCCCGACAACGCGCTAGCATAGGCCTGCCTGTCGTTTTTCAATTCCGCGGCCAGGGAAAAGATGCGCTCGATCTCTCCCCGGCTTAAGTCTTGCAGCGAAATCAAATGCCCCATCTATTCCCCCACGACAAACATCGGTTGACCAAACTCCACCGGCTCGCCGTTTTCCACGAGCGCCTGCAACACCTTACCCCGCACCTCCGACTTTATCTCGTTCATTAGTTTCATCGCCTCGACGATACAAACCACCTGCCCTATCTCTACGGTCTGCCCTACATCCACGAACGGCGGGGCCTCGGGAGAGGGGGCGCGATAGAATGTACCCACCATCGGAGACTTTATCTCCTGTGTCTCCTCCACAACCTTGTCTGGCGCAACAAAAGAGGCGCCCGGAGTATCCGGATTTTTCTCTGCCACAACCGGAGAGCAAGACTGAGGAACTTCCGCAACCAACCCCCCCTTGCTTAGCTTAATCCGCATCCCTTCCTTTTCTATCTCCAGCTCCCTAAGGCTGTTTTCGTTCATCAATTTTATCATCTCTCTTATCTCTTTTAAATTCATTGTCTTCTCCTTCGTGGGGGACGGTTATTGCGCCCCTCCCCTTTCCCGCTCGATATATTTTCCCTCGCGCGTATCCACCTTGATGTAATCTCCCACATCGATAAACAAGGGGACGGATATCGTCCATCCCGTCTCTATCTTCGCCGGCTTAAGACAGGCCTTGGCCGTATCCCCGCGCACCCCCGGCTCGGCCTCGGTTACCTTAAAACTAACAAAATTGGGCAAAACGATGTTCAATAAGCGATGGTTGTAAAAATATGCCGCAACCTCTAAGTTATCCTTAAGAAAGCGGATATCGTCCCCCAACTGCTCCCTGGACAAGACGCTCTCTTCGAAAGTCTCCTGGTCCATAAAATGAAAACTGTCGCCGCTGGAATACTGATATTGCAATTTTCTCTCTTCGATATAAGCCGGTTTTATGTCGTCGCTGTTTTTGAAGGTGCGTTCCAAAACCGCGCCCAGCCTGAGATTCTTGAGCTTGGTGCGGATAAACGCCCCGCCCTTACCCGGTTTTACATGCTGGACATTAAGCAACAAAAACACCTCGTTGTC
>JBHHYQ010000162.1:0-2670 GCA_046757595.1 Candidatus Omnitrophota bacterium | reverse complement strand
GGCAAAATCCTGCCTGCCTGCCGCGGCGTTGACGGCGCAGGCAGGGCTTCTAAATCGCACATTAGTTAGTCAAGGGTTAATAGCTTGCTTTTAGTCCCTTAAGGGGGTATGATGTGTATTCCGTTCCCTAAACAAAAGCCTTTCAGAGAATAACCTCCACCAATCTGCGCCGCGCCTCGCCGATGGTCAACGGCAGGCCGTTAAGCGGCACCTTGTCTTTGTGCCGCAGGTCTTCGATAAGGTGGGAGATATAGGGAAGCCTGAGGCTGGCATCCTCCATCTGGCGGGAGCCACAAAACACCTTTTCCGGCGGGCCCTCACGCGCAACCCTCCCGCCGCTTAAGACATATAACCTGTCGCTGAATAACGGCAGGAGATCGACCATATGCGTGGCCATAATAATCGTTATCCCTTCTTCTTTGTTCAGCCGGCCCAAAAGGCGCATCAGGTCGGCCTCTCCCGCCGGGTCCAGCCCCGCAGTCGGTTCGTCGAGCACCAGGATGCGGGGGCGCATCGCCAGGACCCCAGCGATACAGGCCCGCTTTTTCTGGCCGAAACTAAGATGATGTATGGCCCGCAGCCGCTCCCCGGACATCCCCACCGCGGACAAGGCAGCGCTCACCCGCTGTTCCGTTTCCCCGACAGAGAGCCCCATATTTTTCGGCCCAAAGGCAACATCTTCACCTACCGTAGGGGCAAACAATTGGTCGTCGGGGTCCTGAAAGACCATACCTATCTTTTGATATAACTCCCGCTGGGGCAAAGAATAAAGCGGCTGCCCTTCCAGCAAGACCCTGCCCCGCTGCGGCCGCAACAACGCCACTATCGTCTTCAATAATGTTGTCTTGCCCGAACCATTGGAGGCCAAAAGACAAACAAACTCTCCCTTGTTTGCATAGAAATCTATATCATCCAGGGCCGTGGTCCCCTCTTCGTAAACGAAGGTAACCCCCTTAAGCTCGATAATCGCCCTATTGTTCATAACTCATAACCTCTCAGCCGCATCGCCTCATAGGTACGTAAAGACTGGTCGTAGGCCTTGCTAAACAACGCCCCGCACAACACCCCAAAAGACCGCAGGCCGTTTTTTAACCCGCTATAGCCCATGCGCATCTTCTGCGCCTGCTGTATCGTCACCGCGGTATCGATAAACACGAATATATAGCGATAAGCAAACATCGCCACCTCTATCCATATCCCGGGAAACCTGAAATATCGCAACGCCTCCAGGATACGATTGAAGGGGGTGCTAAAACCGAATAAGATGAGCAGCGAGACCGCCCCCAATATCCGCGCCCCCACCAGCTCTCCCCTGGCCGCCCCCCCGGGATAAAACAGGGCGAATACCGCAAGGGCCACGCCGGCGAGGATCAAAGGCGCGGCCAACCTCAACAAGATCATCCGCAGGGGGATACGTATAAGAACAAGCAACGATATGTTCAGGCCGAAAATAACCAGGGGCAGGAAAGGAACGGGCGAGAAAAGGATAACCAACAAGATAATCCCCGACCCGACAAGCTTTATCCGCGCGTCTATACGGGTGATAAAATTGTCTCTCTGCGAGAAGATGTCGGAAAAAATCCGGCACGAATTACGCATAAACGCTATCCAGGATTATCGAGGCTTAGCCTCTCGAGGCTAAGCCTCGATAATTCCGGAGTTTATCGAAGATGTCCGGGCGACGGCGCAGCAAAAACCTCAGGCTCCCCGCAGACATCGCCCCTTCCAAAATCCCTAAAGGCAGCTGGGTGGGGATAAAGGCGATTAATACCGACCAAAACAAAGGCAGAAAATTACCTACAGATGTCAACCCCAGGGCCAACTGCAAAGAGGTGGTGGCATAAGTTGCCCAGTCGCTAAGTACCCCGGCAAAAAATGCCGCCGCCAATACAGGACACTTAACCTTAACCAGCCCCCGATAAACAAACCACCCGCTGAACGCCCCGACCACGCCCATAGAAAATATATCCGCCCCCAATGTCGACAGGCCGCCGTGGGCCAAAAATATCGCCTGGATCAACAAGGCAATGCTGGTAATAAACACGGTCATTATCGGGCCGATAAGGATAGCCGCCAGGCCCGTGCCGCAGGGATGAGAACAGGTCCCGGCAGTGGGAACCGGGACCGGGAGGCAGGAGATAATAAACACCACCGCCGCAACCATCCCCATAAGGATCTTGTATTCCGGGGCGGACCTCGTCCTACGTTTAACAGAGGCTATCCCCCGGGCCACAAAAGGAACAGACACCCCATACCAAACCACGGCCCATTTTAAAGGAAGGATGCCCTCGGAAATATGCATAACATCGAATTATAATTTATGATTTTTCCCAAAAAGACTTTTCCAATTGTAGCCCAAGACAAACCCGCCGGCGGCGCCGGCAAGGGTGAACATAAAAAGGAGCAGGTCGCCTTCGATATTGATAAACGGCCGCGGGGCCCGGCCGTGGGCGCGGGCATATCTTTCCACTACCGCCGTATCCACCCCGGGCCAAGACCCCTCCCCGGCAAAAACGCCGCCGGCAAAAACCAACCCCAGAAAAAACAAGACCATAATTATCTTCATTTTTACAAATAGCCTGTTAACCCTTTGCTATTATCGAGGCTAAGCCTCGATAATAGCAAAGGGTTAGTAAGTTGACATCTGCGGTTCAACCGCAGATGTCAACC
>JBHHYQ010000161.1:0-2688 GCA_046757595.1 Candidatus Omnitrophota bacterium | reverse complement strand
TAAGTCAAGGGTTAATAAGATTTCTCGACCTTCCCAAAACGGATGGTTTTTCAAGTATTGTCAGAGAGTTGAAAAGTTAAAAAGGTCTTGAACCAGGACAAATTAGCATTTCGTCGATAAGCGCCTGTTATCCTGGGCGCGGATGGCATTCATCGCAATATGAGTTACAATCTACCATTTCGTCAACCCCAAAAAATCCTTGCAATTCCGAAAAATAGGGATATACTAATTTTAGTCGAACTAATTGCGAAAAATAGATTATGCAGTTGTGTCCCGAAAAAGGGATAATTGTTGTTATCTTCGTTAAGTTATAGTAATTTATCATCGGCGAATTTATTGAAACGTTGGCGTTGGATTTTTCCGGGGATGGCAAGAAGTGGCAGTTCCATTGGGAGATGATGTTTAAATATTGCTATCGGCGAATTTTTGTTTTAACGGTGATGTTTTTTGCGTGTTTTGTCGCGCCATTGCGCCCCCAGAATGAACCTCCGACTTTTTTAAAGGGGGAAAGGATAGACTATTCGATTAAGCTAAGGGGGGTGGGTATTGGCCGCGCCAGCTTGGTCTATCAGGGGGTGGTGAACCTGGGTGGCCGCAAGGCGCGCAAGGTTGTTTTTTCCACGGATACCTTTAATTTTAAGGATAAAGAGACGATCTATGCGGATGTCGAGACATTTTTGCCCTTGAGGATAGAACGGGAGATTAATAACTGGGGCCGAAAGATGTATATTACCGAAGATTACGACCAGGCCAACAATACCGTTACGATTACCAAAAATAAAAAAGGTCGCATCTCTTCTCGCCGTATAACGCAAGACGGCAACCTGCAAAATGTAATATTGTTAACCTATTTATATCGCAAGAGCGGAGATTTTACGATGAATAAGCATTTTCCGGTTACTCTGCCTTTGCGCAAAATGGTTATGCGTGTCGAAAAACAAGAAAAGATAAAGACCCCTTACGGAACATTTATGTCTTATCTGGTTAATAGCTCGCCCAGAGGGCAGAGGATTTGGTTTGGTACTACGTCAAAGGCTCTGCCGTTGCAGATTGCCGGGGGCGCATTTTTCGGCTCGACGAGATTGGTGATTATCGGTTACCAAGAAGGGGGATAGAGCGATGTGGCTAAAGTGTCTTCGCTTAGCTTGGCAAACCGACAATTAGGCTGCGTCACAATTAAACCTGTATTCTGAGAGCGGGGGGGGTCTGCTCTTCTTAAGCCAAAATAATAATTATGCCCCACAAAAGCGTCTGTTTTGCATAAAAAGTGGCAGAAGATTTTTTTGCCAATGCGGTTTTTTGGATTGTGGCACAGTTTGATCGTCTTTTTTGTAACATTGCGGGAGGCTTAATTTGTGACATCGCCTGAAAAATTATGCTACCGGATAAATATGGACATTTTGGGGAGTTTGGCGGCCGGTTTGTGCCGGAGACCCTGATGGGGATGTTGGATGGCCTGACTGCGTCTTATCGTCGAATAAAATCAAACCCGAATTTTCGCCGGGAGTTGAATTATTACTTGGTTAATTACGCCGGCCGGCCCACGCCTTTATATTTTGCCCGTAATTTAACCCGTTATTTAGGCCGGGCAAAGGTTTATCTCAAGCGAGAAGACTTATTGCATACCGGGGCGCATAAGATAAATAATACCCTGGGGCAGATAATCCTGGCGCGGCATATCGGCAAGACCCGGATTATCGCCGAGACCGGGGCTGGGCAGCATGGTGTGGCTACGGCCACGGTGGCCGCCCTTTTCGGCCTTAAGTGTTGTATCTATATGGGCGAGGAGGACATTCGGCGTCAGGGGTTGAACGTGTTGCGGATGAAGGTGTTGGGCGCAGAGGTTGTCCCCGTTTCTTCGGGGAGCAAGACCCTTAAAGACGCGATGAACGAGGCAATACGCGACTGGGTTACTAACGTCCGCGACACCTATTACCTTATCGGATCGACCGCCGGGCCGCACCCCTATCCTTTAATTGTTCGCGACCTGCAGTCGGTTATCGGCAAAGAGGCCAGGAGACAGATATTAAAGGCCGGGGGTCGGCTGCCGCAATATCTGGTTGCCTGTGTGGGCGGAGGTAGTAATTCTATGGGCCTGTTTTATCCTTTTGTCCGGGATAAGGCAAAATTTATCGGCGTGGAGGCGGCCGGCCACGGACTGGCCTCGGGACAGCATGCGGCGACCCTGAGCCGCGGCGCTAAGGGTGTGTTGCACGGTTCGTTGAGTTATGTTTTACAGGATAAACACGGCCAGATAAATATCGCCCATTCCGTCTCCGCAGGCCTGGATTATCCCGGGGTCGGGCCGGAACACAGCCTGTTTAAGCAACAGGGTCGGGCAGAGTACTTTGCCGTTACCGATAAAGAGGCTATGTCGGCGTTTGGTTTGTTGTCCCGCTTGGAGGGAATTATTCCGGCATTAGAGTCGGCCCACGCCGTGGCCTATCTAGTTAAGGCGAAAAAGAGGTTTGAAAAAGGCGAAGTGATAATACTTTGTTTATCCGGACGCGGGGACAAGGATATGGATACTGCGGCAACGTTTTGGCGCAAGACAAGTGATAGTTAGGCGATGGACAATTCGGGGCGGCAGAGATTTTGCGTTGAGGAATAAGATAGTCGTTTGCGCATGGGGGAGGAATCGGTCAATACATCGTTACCCCCCTTTTCAAAAAAAGTGCTCTTCCGGGA
>JBHHYQ010000160.1:0-2722 GCA_046757595.1 Candidatus Omnitrophota bacterium | reverse complement strand
CGATCACCTAACAACATAAGGTGTTCTGATAGAACGAATAATACCGGCAAGCGGACTAAACAGGCAACTTATTCCCTGTCCACTTACAGCGGGGGTATTCGCTACAGCCGTAGAAAAACCGCCCCCGCCAGCCGCGGCGCTCGACCAACTCCCCCGGGCAACCCTGCTGCGGACACTTAACCCCGCTGGTAATCGACTTGGCGAACTTACACTCGGGAAACCCGGAACAACTTAAAAACCGCCCCTTACGCCCCCACTTGACGACCATACGTCGGCCGCATTCCGCACAGCTCTCCTCCGTATAAACGACCTCTTTCTTGATGTTATCCCGGGCAAACTCCAGATCGGCGCTAAAAGAAGAATAAAAATCCCTGAGCAGGGCGCGATAGTCCGTCTTGCCTTCCTCTACATCGTCCAGCCTCTCCTCGACGCGGGCGCTAAACTCCACATCCATCACCCGGGCAAAATACTTAACCAACAGGTCCACGACCTTCATCCCCAGCTCCGTAGGAGAAAGATATCCCGCGGCCCGGCGCACATAATCCCGGCGCACCAGTGTCTGCAATATCGGGGCATAAGTGGAAGGACGGCCAATGCCGTTCTCCTCCAAAAGCCGCACCAAAGAGGCGTCGGAAAAACGCGGGGGGGGCTTGGTCCAGTGCTGGCTGGGCAAGATATGCAACAAGGCCAGCTCCTCGCCGGGGCGCAAAGGATGAAGAGACGCCTCTTCTTTGTCTTTGGCGCCGCTATCGTTTCCATAAACCTGCAAAAATCCGGAAAACAACAACCGCGTACCCGCGGCACGCAGGGTAAACCGTCCGGCCTTTATGTCTACGGAGACAACCCGATACAGCGCAGGAGACATCTGGCTGGCGACAAAACGCCCCCAGATAAGCCGATAGAGACGCAGCAGGTCTTTATCCAGATACTTAGCCATCTCCTGCGGGGTCCTCAGGACCGAGGTGGGACGAATTGCCTCGTGCGCCTGCTGGGCCGATTTTTTCGCCCGGTAATAATTGGGCCTGGCGGGAAGATAGTCCCGGCCGAATTCCTTTTCGATATAATCCCGCGCCTGCTTAAGGGCGACATCGGCCACGCGCGGGGAGTCCGTGCGCATATAGGTAATCAGCCCCTGCGGCCCTCCGGGAAGGTCTACGCCTTCGTAAAGCGCCTGGGCCAGGGCCATGGTCCTGTTACTGGTAAAGCCCAATTTATTGAACGCATCCTGCTGCAGGGTGCTGGTGATAAACGGGGGATAGGGGTTGCGCCTTTTCTCTTTGGGCGTAACCTTATCCACGGCAAACTTTGCCCCCTGCAGTTCGTTGACGATATTATCGGCCTGTTCCCTGTTGACAATCTCTGCCTTTTTCCCATCTATCTTATCCAGGCGGGCCTTAAACCCCTTATCCTCGCCCCGGCCCTTCCGGGCCAACTCTGCCTCAACCTGCCAGTATTCCTTAGGCTTAAAGGCCAATATCTCCCGTTCCCGCTCCACAATCAACCTCAGGGCCACGGACTGCACCCGGCCCGCGGAAAGCCCCCGGCCGACCTTTTTCCAAAGCAAGGGGCTCAACTGATAACCCACTATCCTGTCCAGTATCCTGCGGCCCTGCTGGGCGTCTATCAAGCGCGGGTTGAGCGAACGGGGGTGGCGGAAGGCATCGCAGACCGCGTCTTTGGTGATCTCATGAAATACCACCCGCAAAAACTCCTGTCGGGCGCCATCCTTTTTGCCCTTGCTTTTGGGCTTAACCCGAGAAAGATTAGCCTGGATATGCCAGCCAATGGCCTCGCCCTCACGGTCCGGGTCCGTGGCCAAGTATATCTTAGCCTTGCCCTTAGCCTGTTTTTTAATCGCCGCCAAGACCTTGTTTTTTTTCTTAAGCACAACATAAGTAGGACGAAAACCGTCCTCGATGTCCACACCGATCTTGCTCTTGGGCAGATCGATGATATGGCCGTAGGAGGCAACGATGGTAAAATCTTTACCCAAAAACTTGCCAATCGTCTTCACCTTGGCCGGCGACTCCACGATCACCAGGCTTTTGTTATTGGTCTTAGCCATAGATTATTACCGGTCACCTGCCGGTGGGATGGCCCCTTGCGCGCCCCTCTAAGAGGCATATCGTTCCCTGCCGGAGATAATCTCCGGGCCGACAGGAGAAGAGGGCAGGCCCAGCTCCCGGTCCAGGGCCTCCTCAATAAGCAGGCGGGGGTTCTTTTTTATCTTCTTGAGCCGCTTTATCTCTTGTTCCAGCATCTTTATCTCCGCGCCAATGCCCTGAACCCGCCGCGAGACATCTATCTCTTCCTCGATAAGCGGCCTTAAGCGCGCCCGGGCCTGTTTAACCGTGATTTTACCCTGGCGGTAATCGTCCCTTATCTTCTCCTTTTTTTGCCGCGCCTTTTCTCGCGCCAGATACTCCTTATAGGCCGCAGGGTCTTGTTTCTTGAGCTCGTTCAGGAACCTCTGCTCTTCCCGGCGCATCCGTTGTTCCATCTCCTGCTGTTCCCGGCGCATCCGTTGTTCCATATCGCGGGGAGGGACCTCGCGGGGAGAGACCTCGCGCGGCTGGGAAAAGACAACCCCCGGCAACAACATAATCGCCGCGCAGACAACAACCACACCCTGTTTTCTCATCGCCCCCTCCTCTCGTTTTTTGATTAACAAGACTTACAAGGCTTAACAAGGCTTAGCCTTGCTAATCAAGGCTAAGCCTTG
>JBHHYQ010000159.1:0-2731 GCA_046757595.1 Candidatus Omnitrophota bacterium | reverse complement strand
TCGGGGCACCCATCCAGTGGATGGGTCGCGCGCCTTGCCTACGGGCAAAATCCTGCCTGCCTGCCGCGGCGTTGACGGCGCAGGTAGGGCTTCTAAATTGCCTCATTAACAAGTCAAGGGTTAATAACGGCTTAAAACTTCATTCCACCGGCCCTTGCTGCCTCGGCCAGGGCCTTGACGCGGCCGTGGTATATGTATCCCCCGCGATCAAACACCAAAGAAGACAAACCCTTCTCTGCCGCCTTCTCCGCCAAAACACTACCTAACAGCTTAGCCGCTTTTATGTTCCCTCTATGCGCGCCGCAGGCATCTTTCACCGGATTATTACGTGTGGAAAGAGATATTATAGTCTGCCCCGCGATATCGTCGATAACCTGGGTGTAGATATTTTTATTGCTGCGATAAACGCTCAACCGCGGCCTCTGCGGCGTCCCCACGACCTTTTTCCTTATCCGTTTATGCCTGGCCCTTCTGGCCAATACTCTTTTATCCATTGTTCAAGCTATGGCAAAATAATGTTACAAAAGTGACAATGTCACTTTTGTAACATTATTTTTCTTTTCTGCGCTATTTCGTTCCGGCGGCCTTTCCTAATTTTCTCCTGATCTGCTCATCGGCATACTTTATCCCTGTGCCCTTATATGGCTCCGGGGGGCGCAGGCGCCTTATCTCCGCCGCCGTCTGGCCAACCTTGGCCTTATCTATGCCCCGCACGATTATCTTCGTTTGCTTGATTACCTCGAGCTTGATACCCGGAATAGGGTCATAGCGGACCGGGTGGCTAAACCCCAATTGCATAACCAGGCCCTGGCCCTCCAGCTGGGCGCGATACCCCACGCCGATAATCTCCAGCTCCCTGGAGCAACCGTCGCTAACCCCTTTTATCATATTAGCGACCAATGCCCGCGCCAGGCCATGCAAGGCCCTGCTGTTTTTAGTCTCTACCTTGCAGCCAACGACAACACTGCCATCTTTGACGCAGATATCGATATCCGCAGGAACCTGCCATTCCAGATTGCCCTGCGGCCCTTCGACAAAAACACGCCGGCCTTCTGCTTTTACCTTTACTTTATCCGCTATAGGTATGGGTTTTTTTCCTATTCGAGACATAATTAAATTACCATATATAACACACAACTTCGCCGCCCAATCCCAGCTTTTTCGCCTCCCTGCCCGGTAATACCCCCTTGGATGTAGATATAACCGCTGTCCCCTGCCCCCCCAAGACACGGGGAATATCCCTGCGTCCGGAATATACCCGCAGGGAAGACTTGGATACGCGTTTCAATCCGCTGATCTCCGGGCGCCCCTGTTCGTCGAATTTGAGATAAACGCGCAAACTATTCACCTCTTCCAGAGGCTTGAAATCTTCTATATATCCCTTATTTCTAAAAACCGTAAGTATAGCCTTTATCATCTTTGATGCCGGGACATCTACATTTGCCTTTCCCGTCCTGCTGCCGTTGCGGATTATCGTAAGAGTATCCGCTATTAAATCAGTCCTTGCCATTACCAACTCGCTTTCTTTATCCCGGGGATCTCCCCCCGCCAGGCCAGTTCCCGAAAACAGATGCGGCACAAATCGAACCTGCGCAGATACCCCCGCGCCCGGCCGCACAATAAACAACGATGATACTGCCTGGCCTTGAATTTTGCCGCCTCCTGCATTTTGCTATCAATGATTTCTTGGCCATATTTTAATAACGCGTATTACAACCTGCAACCCGCAGCCTGTAACCTGCAACATACACTACAAATTAACAAACGGCATCCCCAACAACTTAAGCAGCCGCCGGGCATCCTCTTTATTCCCGGCCGTGGTTACGATAGTAATGTTCATTCCCTGGGTGCGCTGGACCTTGTCGTAGTCTATTTCCGGAAAGATAAGCTGTTCCGGGAGGCCAATCGTATAATTTCCATCTTGGTCAAATGCCCTATCGGAGACCCCGCGAAAATCCCTAACCCGCGGAAGGGCCACATTGATAAACCTATCCAAAAACTCATACATATTATCCCTGCGTAAGGTAACCTTACACCCTATGGGCTGCCCGACCCTTATCTTAAAGTTGGAGATTGCTTTCTTCGCCCGACAGATTACCGGATACTGCCCGGTAATTATCGACAATTCCTCTATGGCCTTGTCCATAATTTTAATGTCGTTGATCGCCTCTCCCACGCCCATATTCACCACGATCTTGGCCAAGCGGGGGACTTGCATATTATTCTTATATCCACACTCCTTGACCATCTTGGGGATAACCTCATTTATATATTTTTCTTTAAGCCGAGTCTTCATCACCCTCTATTCTCCGTCCTCCGCTGTTATATCGCCTCTTTACATTTCCTGCACACCCGAACCTTTGTCCGGTCTTTTTGGACGCTCGCGCCTACGCGCGCCGGCTTAGAGCAACTACGGCAGTAAACCTGGACATTGGAGATGTGCAACGGGCGCTCTACCTCGATAATGCCGCCCTTCTGGTCCTCGCGCGTCCTGCGCATATGCTTTTTTACGCGATTGACCCCTTCGACCAAAACACGTTCACCGTGGACACGGATTACCTTGCCCGTCTTCCCCCTATCTTTCCCGGCAACCACATATACCGTATCGTTCTTTTTTATTCTTAACATTTCCCTGTATATCCCGTTGCCCTACGGCCTTTCTGACTCTGACGCGCATATTAACCCTTGACTTGTTAATGAGACATTTATAAGCCGTCTTTTGCCCGTATGC
>JBHHYQ010000158.1:0-2749 GCA_046757595.1 Candidatus Omnitrophota bacterium | reverse complement strand
TCAAACACCAAGAGAAAAATCAGCCACCCCGACCGCCTTTTCAAAAGCTCGCCCACGGTAGCCGTAGCATAACTAATAATCTGCCCCTCCTCCGCGCTCATCTTCCCTACTTCATATATATCCTTAGTCGCCTCTTTATCTATCAAATCAACAATGTCGTCAACAGTAATCACGCCAATAAGTTTATCCGAGACATCTACCACCGGAGCATCCAAAAGATCATATTTTTTGAATCTCCGGGCAACCTCCGCATTCGCATTATCCACGCCAATCTTTATGTGATCCACATCGGTCATTATGTCCTTTATCGGCATATCCGCCGGGGCCTTTATCAGGTCCTGAAGTTCCACCGCCCCTTTTAATATATTATTTTCATCAGTAACATAAACGGTGTGCACATCCGCGCTGCTATCGAAACGTAGGCAATCCTGCAACTTCAATATTGCCCCCCGAGCCGTCATATCCTTCCTCAGTTCCACAAACTCCGTAGTCATTACCGCCCCGGCCGCCCCTTCGTCGTAAGCAAGCAATTCGGCGACATCGGCGGCCTCTTCTTTGCTCATCAACCGGAAAAACTTCTTATAAACCTTACGTGGCAAGTCTTTAAACAAGTTAGCCCGTTCATCCGGGGCCATATCGTTGAGAATACGAGCAACGTTGCCATCCTCCAGATTATTAAGCAAAAAAGACTGGTCTTCCAGACGCAGAGACTCAAACAATTCCGTGGCCAGGCGGATATCAAACAACTTAAAGATAATAATTCTTTCCCGAGGAGAAAAATTGCCCCAACCCTCGGCAAGGTCCATAGGAGGGATCTTGAGCAATATTTGTTTGAGTTCCGGCCATCGTTTATTCTCCAAACACTGCCTTATCTCCGGCATAAAAAGCATCAGAATCCGAACATTATCATTATCTTTATTAGTCATTTATCGTCGCCATATATTAATCTGCGCAAGGCAGAAAGCCAACAGCAATAGAACGTGTATTCATAATGACATCTTTATTCATATATTTTACTACAAAAAAACAATGTCAAAAGGTAGTCCTTTATCCTTCTAATCTTTAACTTCCGCCTTCCGGCATCTAAGCTCTACCCTCCGACCTCCGATATTACCAACACCCTACGAAAACCAAGCCGGACACTGCCGTTATTGCGGAAACGCGCTTCGTAGATATCGTTCATCCGCCTCAACCGGTCGCGCCCGCCCAACCCCAACGGCCTTGCCCCGCAATAATTTACCCCCACCCTCTTCATCCAATGCAGGATTTCCCAAAAACCCCCAAACAACTCCTCCTGGTCTTGACAAATAATCTCACAACGGGAAAATCCGGCCGCAGCCAGGCTGTTACGCAACACATCGCAAGAGGCCAAAGCAACATCCATAGTAAGCCCCACCCCGGCCATACATTCCCTAATCTCTTTAAGGCTGCCTTCGCCAAACAGGCTAAAACAAAATACCCCGCCGGGCATCAATATACGACGCGCCTCCCTAAAGGCCGAGGCAAATTCACCCACCCAGTGATAAGTAAGCCCGGATGTCACCAAGTCGAACCTTTGCTCCTTAAACGGGATAACTCGCGCATCTGCCTGCACCCTATGCTTAAGCCCATCGCCTCCGGCCACAGCCAACATCCCCCAAGACAAGTCCAAACCACAGAGATCGGCATTAGGATAAACCCGGAATAACCGTCGCAGCAGTCGCCCTGTGCCTGTCCCGATGTCCAGGATGCGCCTGTATTTTTTCCCCAGCGCGCATATTCGGGCAAAAAGCGCGTCTTCCACTCTCTGTTGGATATGGGCATATGCCTCGTATGTCCCCGCGGCGCGGGAAAACTGTCTCCGGATATATTTGCGGTAAAGCATTGTTATCGACCTTTTCAAGACCAAAGACCGAAGGCCGTTATCAGAGGTCGGATATCAGCTATCTGACTTCCGACCTCTGCCCTCTGTCCCCTGGCTTCTGACTTCCGCTTTTCAACAACATCCGATTAAACTCCCGGCAATGGGTCAAAAAGGGGTTGTGGCCGGCGCCGGCGATTACCCTTAGTTGCGCCCGGGGCAAAAACCGTTGCAACTGCCGCATCCCGCTTAAGGGACAAATCCTGTCTTTATCCCCGGCAATCAACAACACCGGTATCTTAATCTTACCACAATCCACGGTTAAGTCAACATCGCGCAAAAATAACAAGTCCCGCAATAATTTACCCCTATCCTTTATCCTGTTTTTATGGATAAGGCCCATTTGACCCGGCGAGATATCCCCGCGGCGGCCCATCCAGGAAACAAAATCGCAAAGTAACCCCTGCGGGTCCCGGGCAAACCGCCGCATAATCAAACGGATCATCGCCGCCTCGAACCTCAACCCGCACCCTACCCCGACT
This sequence comes from Candidatus Omnitrophota bacterium, assembly GCA_046757595.1. GTDB lineage: Bacteria > Omnitrophota > Gorgyraeia > Ghiorseimicrobiales > Ghiorseimicrobiaceae > JBHHYQ01. The sequence continues at coordinate 367 of JBHHYQ010000158.1, read as the reverse complement.
ATCATCCGCGGCCGCCAACGAAAGACCTCCCCCCCGGCAATAAGCCTAAACCAACCCAAAGACCAGGCCACGACTGTTGTGCGGGATAAATCCATCCCCTTGCGCCGGCGACAAAACGTCTCCCAGGTCCAACAAAAGACCCTAAACCCCCGTCGGGAAAAATAATCCCTCTGCCTCTGCCATATCCCGCCCCCAAAACTCCAGCCGGGGATAAAGATTATATTCTCGGCATCGATCATTAACAGGTATATGCTGCAGGCTGCAGGTTGCAGGTTTCAGGCTTTTTGTCTCATTAACGAGAGCGGTCTTTGGTTTATTAACCCTTGACTTGTTAATGAGACATTTATAAGCCGTCTTTTGCCCGTAT
>JBHHYQ010000157.1:0-2764 GCA_046757595.1 Candidatus Omnitrophota bacterium | reverse complement strand
TCTCTCTGTTTGAGATCAAGAAGGCCTTGCTCCCTGGTAAATGTCTATTGGTTAATGGAAGATTAATAAGTCACAAGTTGTACTTACCTTACTCCCTCAACACCGAAATGTAGGCCAAGGCGAGCATTGCGAACACAAAAGCCTGGACCCCGCCGATAAATATGCCAAAAAAGCCGTTCAGCCCCGGCATCACCACCAGGCTCAGGCCAAAACCAAACCACTTGAACAGCTGCCAGAGTATCACCGGGACAACGGCAATTACCACCCCCCCGGCAAAGACATTACCGAAGAGGCGGAAGGCATGCGAGGCCGTCTTGCTCACCTCGGAGAATACATTCGAGGGGAACATAAACCAAAACGGCTCGAAGTAGGCCCGAATGTAGCGCGCAAACCCCTTTTTCTTTATCGCCGAACTATGGGCCACGACCAAAACAATCAATGCCAAAGCCAGGGTCGTATTCAGATCGCGGGTCGGCCCATTGAGAAACGGGATAACCGTCATCCAGTTGGAGACGAGCACGAACAAAAACAAAGTCAAGATCAGGGGCAAAAACTGCCGGCCCTCGCGCCCCAAGCTCTGGCTTATCATATCGTCGAAACTAAGGATAAGCATCTCGCCCAAGGCCTGGCGGCGCCCCGGGACCGGCTGCAGGCGCAGGGAAAACGCCCGGCCCAAGACAAGCACCACCCCGAAAGCAACCAAGGTCATCATCAGGGTCCCGGGATTTACGGCGACATCCCACCCGGTATAGGGCAAGACGAGATTAACCGACGATATCTGGCTTGCGGAATCCATGTTTTGAGCTAATTGCCGCCTGGGGCAAACCTGCCTTTGGCGGGGAGATTATTTTAACTTGATAAGTCTTTGTCCGTCCTTTCCCAGGCAAAGCCCTGGTTTTCCCGGCCGAAGTGGCCGTAACAGGCCGTGCGCCGGTAATTGGGCTTGAGCAGGTCCAAGGTACGGATTATCCCCTTAGGGGTAAGGTCGAAGTTTTTGCGCGCGATCTTTATCAACTTCTCCTCCGGGATATCCGATGTCCCGACGGTGTCCACCATTACCGAGACCGGGTCGGCGCGGCCGATGACATAGGCCAATTGCACCAAACACTTCCTGGCCAACTTTGCCGCGACGATATTTTTGGCCACATAACGCGCCATATAGGCTGCGGAGCGGTCTACCTTCGTGGGGTCTTTTCCGGAGAACGCCCCGCCCCCGTGAGAAACCATCCCCCCGTAGGTATCGACGATAATCTTTCTGCCGGTCATCCCCGTGTCCGACTGGGGGCCGCCGATGATAAACTTGCCGGTCTCGTTGACATAATATTTGGTATCCTTGTCCACCCACCGTTTCAATATCGGCTTGGCCACGACATCGATTATCTGCCGCCGCGCCTTTTTGGTGATGAAATTGCCGCTCTTGTCTAATACATCATCGGTATGCTGCGAGGCGATAACCACCGCATCCACCCTTTTGGGCGCGCCGTTTTCGTAGGCCACGGTGACCTGGGTCTTTCCGTCCGGCCCCAGATAATCCAATATCCCCCTCTTGCGCACCTCAGTAAGCCTCTCGGAGAGGCGGTGGGCTAAGTGAATAGGCAAAGGCATAAGCTCGGGGGTCTCGTCGCAGGCATAGCCTATCATCATCCCCTGGTCCCCGGCACCGCCGGTATCCACGCCCTGGGCAATATCCGGAGATTGGCTATGGATAGTATTGAGTATGGCGCAGGTCTCGTAATCCAAGCCATACTTAGGATGGGTATAGCCAATATCCTTCAATATCTGCCGCACCAAATTATGGACATTGACATAACTATTGGTGGTAATCTCCCCTCCCACGATAGTAAGCCCCATCGTCACATAGGTCTCGCAGGCAACCCGGCCCGCCGGGTCCTGCCTCAAGACCTCATCCAACACACCGTCGGATATCTGGTCGCAGACCTTATCCGGGTGCCCCTCAGTCACCGACTCCGAACTAAAAAACCGCACATTCTTCTTAGGCACATCTCCTCCCTGTTATCCGTAACCTCTTCCGGCATCGCTGTCGCCACGCTTTATGTCTTGATTACAATTCCCGACTTTTTAATCTCATAGACCAGTTGATATCAAGGATCTATGGGTTGATATCACGGCGAGATCTTCGGGCAAATTGAAAAGATCTTCCTCGTATACGTATCGTCCGCCTGTTTGTAGGCGTCGATGTGGCCGATGTCGTACCATCTTCCCCTGAACACAAAACCATATACCGCGGTCTTTTTGCTGAGCCAGCCGATATAATTTCCCGTGGCATCGCTGCCGGCCTTCTTGCCGGCCTTAGCCAAATACTCCTTGCCCAGGGCAAGAAAAGAACCGGGGAAATAATAAACGCACATCGCCACCAGGCTGGAATGCGGACGAGAAGGCTTTTCCTCGAACTTGACTATCTTGCTTTTGTCGTCTACGGTTACCACCCCGTAACGAGAAGCCGCCTTCTTGTCTTTTATGTCGAACAGGCCGACGATGGGGCGGCCGGGGCGCCGACGCGCAAAACCCAAAAACCTTTTTAAACCGGCAGAAAAGATATTGTCTCCGCCCAGAACCAGGATATCGCCTCCAATCTTTTGGCGGCGGACGACGAAGTCAATATCGCCTACGGCCCCCCGGCGCGCGGCCTCGGACTTAGTCCCGTCGTCTATGACCTTCAGCGGCTTGGCAAAGCCGAGATTATCGGCCCAGCTGCGGAAACGAGAAAAAAACTTGCTATTCGTAACCACGAATACCCGCTCTA
>JBHHYQ010000156.1:0-2800 GCA_046757595.1 Candidatus Omnitrophota bacterium | reverse complement strand
GTCAAGGGTTAATAAGTTGACATCTGCGGTTCAACCGCAGATGTCAACTTAACTATTAAGGGGGTGGAGATGGGGAAGAGGGGATGGGTATTTTTGGGGGGATGTGTTTTTGCCCTTTGTCTATGTCGCGCGCAGGCCTGTTTTGCCCGCTCGCCCCAGGAAAGAATAATTCGGGTGGCCGGTTCTACTACTGTGTTACCTGCGGTGAGCCGGGCCGCGGAGCGGTTTATGCGCGCCCATCCCGGTGTAAGGATAACCGTAAATCCCGGGGGGTCCGGGGTAGGGGTTAAATCTTTGGCGCGGGGCCTCGTGGATATCGGGATGGCTTCGCGCGAGATCGACGCGGAAGAAAGAAACGCTTTTCCCGCTGTGGACTTTAATCTCTGGGTTATCGGGCGGGATGCCGTGGCCTGTGTGGTCTCATCGCAGATATACGAGGCTGGGGTTAATGTTTTGTCTAAACCCGATATACGCGCGATATATTCGGGAGAGATAGGTAACTGGAGTGATGTCGGAGGGCCGGACAGGCCGATATTGGTTATCGACAAAGAAATGCACCGTGGCACGCGCCATGTGTTTATGGCCTATGTCTTTGGCGACAAAAAGGCCAGGGCCGAAGGCGCCGATCTTGTCTCCGGTTCGAACAACGAGGAGCAGGCCAAGGTTGCCTTAAGCGATGCGGCTATAGGCATGCTTTCTCTTGCCTGGATAAATAAAGATGTTCGGGGCGTGGGGATTAAGGAACAAGGCAAGGTTATTAATCCGACATTAGAAAACATCCGCAACGGAAGTTATCCTATCTCCCGCAACTTAAATCTTATTACCAACGGCAGGCCCGAGGGGATAGTTAGGCAATTTATCGATTATATCCTGGGGCCAGAGGGGCAAAAGATAGTGGAAGAGATGGGCTATGTCGCTATTCGTTCGCAGGCGCCGCAAGCAAGATAGGTGGCCGTTTATTCGGGTTGTGTCCTTTGCGGCATTTGTCGTTGCCTTGGGGCTTGTCGGGGTTATATTCGGCTTCCTGCTCAAAGACAGCCTTCCCGTATGGCGCAGCCAGGGGTTGGGGTTTTTGTTTGGGCGACAGTGGTATGTGGGCCAGGCCTACGGGGCCCTGCCAATGGTTTATGGCACTGTCGTCGTAACCTTTATCGCGGTCTGCCTTGCTTTGCCTTTGGCCTTGGGCAGCGCGATTATTGTCTCCGAGGTTTTCCCCGGGCGCCTGCGCCTGGCGGCAAAGATGATAATCGAGCTTTTGGCCGGTATCCCCGGGGTTGTCTATGGCCTATTGGGGATAGCGATATTGACCACTATGGTCAGGGAGACATTTGGGTTAATCGACGGAAACTGCATATTTACCGCCGGGCTGCTGCTGGGGATAATGATCTTGCCTACGATTATGACCCTTTGCGAGGACGCCTTGCACGCCGTGCCCAATCGTTATCGGTCCCAGGCCTTTGCCTTGGGATTGTGTCCCGCCCAGACAATTATCTATGTCGTGTTACCCCAGGCGGCGCGGGGGATTATCGGGGCGATATTGTTGGGGGTGAGCCGGGCTATGGGCGAGACCATTGCCGTAATGTTGGTTATCGGCAGTATCGACCGTATCCCCCATCCGTTTTACAACCTGTTCGTGGCCGGCCAGACGATTACCTCCAAATTGGGCCGCGAGGCCCAGGAGGCCCTGGGGATGGGCTATCACTGGAACGTCTTAATCGCTCTGGGGTTTATCTTGTTTATAATGACTATGGGTATCACCTTTATTGGCGAGGCAATAGTTACCCGCCCGCGCGAAACCTAAACAAGTCAAGGGTTAATAAGGGCGAAAAACCGCTTAATTGTGTATGCGCCTGAGATCGATATTATTTTTTGCTGCCTGCGCCGCGACGTTGCTTGTAACCTTGGGCCTGCTTACGGTTGTTTTGGGGGCGATTGTCCTGCGGGGCATTGCGGCCATAAACTTAGGCTTTCTTATCCGCCCGGCGGAAGGCTTCGGCCAGGGGGGAGGGATATTTTATCAGATCGTCGGGACAGTCATTCTTATCTTTGCCGCCGCAGCCCTGTCTCTTCCTCTGGCCCTGGGGGCGGCAATATATCAGACGCAGTATTTATCGCCTTCTCGTCAAAGGCTGGCAAATACCTTTATCTACGGCTTAAACGGCGTGCCCACGATTATATTCGGCCTGTTCGGTTATATCTTCTTTGGGGTATTTTTGCGGATGGGGGTTTCCTGGGTAAGCGGGGCATTTATCCTCGGCCTGATGATCTTGCCGACACTGGTCGCCAGTATCAAAGAGGCGATAGAGAGCATTCCCGCGTCTTACCGGGAGACGGCCTTGTCTCTGGGGTTTAGTCCCGGGGCATTGGTTAAGGCGGTGATAATCCCTTATAGCCGCGCGGGGATAATCACCGGTTTGTTATTGGGCTTGTCTCGCGCCGCGGGAGAGACCGCGGCAATTATGTTTACGGCCACGGCATTTTCCGGGGCGCGCATCCCGCGGACATTTTTCGAGCCGGTGGCTACGTTGCAGACTCATATATTAGTCCTCTCTCAGGCCGGGCTTGACCCTCGGGCAACACTTAATGCCTGGGGCGCGGCATTGGTCCTGGTCGGGCTGGTCTTTATAATCGGCCTGGCATCGGCGTTTATACGGAGAAGGGCTAATTTTTAATGTTACAAAAATGACAATGTCACTTTTGTAACATTATTAACCCTTGACTAACTAATGCACATTTATAAGCCGTCTTTTGCCCGTATGCTGCGTTGCTCCTCCTTGACGTGCCACCGATGGGCACGCCT
>JBHHYQ010000155.1:0-2838 GCA_046757595.1 Candidatus Omnitrophota bacterium | reverse complement strand
CATCCAGTGGATGGGTCGCGCGCCTTGCCTACGGGCAAAATCCTAACTTCTAAATCGTACATTAGTCTTAACGGAACGGGCATGCCCGTTCCCTACGGGATTATTGATAATTATTATTCCGTGGATATGATTGGGCATAATGATAAATTCATCCAATGCCATTGGTTTTGAACAATTTTACCGTATGGATTTAACCGCGAGAACAGCAAAGAAGCCGGATCTTCGCAAGAGATTTTATGTAAAAGAGATTGGAATATTTGGCTCTTATGTGAAGAAAGAGAATAGTAGTGATAGCGACCTCGATATCCTTGTGGGATTCGACAAAGTCCCTGGTTTGTTTTCCTTTTGTAAGATTAAAGAATTACTTAATCGGCCTGATAGGGCTAAAGGTGGATCTTGTTATGAAGAGATCCCTAAAGCCTTATATCGGCCAAAATATATTGCAGGATACTATCTATCTATAATAAATATCTTGACATCCAGTTATGGCTGTGATAAACTTTTTCTATCGAAGAAGAGCTGTGGTTAAATCATCAAGGTGATACTGGATATCCCGGAATGCCCGGATTGTCCTTGCCGGAAGGCCTTGAAATATTCTATCGTTACCCGGCCGGAGGCAATCACTTCTGAGGCAAGAGAAAGGCTGGATTTGATTATCGGAAAATATGTCGTTTAATGTTACAAAACCGACAATCAGACTGTGTTACAATGTTATTGCGAGGAACCCTGAGTGAAGTCGAAGGGGCGATGAAGCAATCCCTTTTGCGTAAAATTATGGCCATTTTTTGGGATAGCATTTTTCCTCTATGAGATTGCTTCGGTCGCTTTGCTCCCTCGCAATGACAGAATGGGGATTGTGACACGGTCTGATTGTCGGTTTTGTAACATTATTTTAAGGGTTGAGATGTCGAAGCATAAGATAGCCGTTATCCCCGGTGATGGGACCGGGCCGGAGGTTGTGCGGGAGGGGCTGAAGGTCCTGGCGCGGGCCGCGGAGGTGTTTAGGTTCGAATACGAGGCCAAGGCATTCGATTTCAGCGGGGAGCGGTTTTTGAAAACCGGCCGCCTGGTAGAGGATAAGGACATTGAGGAGCTAAAAAGGCATTCGGCGGTATATTTGGGGGCCGTGGGGCATTCGGATGTGCGGCCGGGGATACTGGAGCAGGGCGTGTTGCTCAGGATACGGTTTGCCCTGGATGAGTATATAAACCTGCGCCCGATAAAGTTGTATGATCGCAGGTTCTGTCCTTTGAAGGATAAACGGGAAGAGGACATAGACCTTGTGGTCGTGCGGGAAAACTCCGAAGGGTTATATAAAGGTATAGGGGAGTTTCGGGACAAGGGGACGCCGCAGGAGGTTGCCTTGCAAGTATCCCATAATAGTCGCCAGGGCGTGGAACGATGCATCAGGTATGCCTTCGAGTATACGCGGCGGCGTAATAAGAAAAAAAAGTTGACCCTTTGCGGCAAGACCAATGTCCTGACATTTGCCTGGGGGCTTTGGCAGAGGGTGTTTGGCGAAGTGGCTAAAGAGTATCCGGATATTGCCTGCGATTATGCCCATATCGATGCGATTACGATGTGGTTCGTGAAGAACCCGGAGTGGTTCGATGTTATCGTTACCGACAATATGTTCGGGGATATCATTACCGACCTGGGGGCGATGATCCAAGGCGGGATGGGGATTGCCGCGGGGGGCAATATCAACCCGCAGGGGGTGTCGATGTTTGAGCCCATTGGGGGGTCGGCGCCAAAATATAGCGGCAGGGGCGTGATTAATCCTTTGGCCGCGATATGCGCCATTTCTATGATGTTGTCTGAGTTGGGCGAGAGGCAGGCGGCAGTCGCGATAGAAAATGCCGTAATCGAGGTTACGCGCAAGCGGCTTAGCTCTTTGGCGGCCGGCAAGATGGGTTATTCTGCTTGCGAAGTGGGGGATATGGTTTGCGAAATGTTAAGCTGATAATCGAGTATGACGGGACGGGTTATTGCGGCTGGCAGGTTCAGAAAAACGCAAAGAATAGTATCCAGGGGGTGGTAGAGCGTGTCCTGGAGGGTATCGTTGGCCACAGGGTCAAGGTTATCGCCGCGGGGCGCACGGATAAAGGTGTCCATTCTTTGGGGCAGACGGTCAATTTCAAGACGGGCTGCCGCATCCCGGCGGGAAATATCAAGGCGGCCCTGAATAGCCTTTTGCCGCGAGACATTTCTGTGTTGCGGGCCGAGGATGTATTTTGGGATTTTCATTCTCGCTATGGGGCAAAGAACAAGACCTATTGTTATTTGATCCTCAATCGGGGTGAGCCTTCGCCGTTATTGCGAAACCGGGCCTATCCGGCGCCTTATCGGCTTAATCTTGCCAGGATGAGGCTGGCAGCCGGGATGCTTGTCGGGCGGCATAATTTTCGGGCATTTTGCGCTTCGGGGTCGTCGGCGACAAACACGGTGCGGGTTATCGAACGGGTATCGATTAGGCGCGGGCCAGGCGCATTTTTAGGCTTGAGGCAGTGGGGCGATAATGCGGGGTTGATCGCCGTCTATATTTGCGGGAACGGATTTTTGTATAATATGGTGCGTTCCATCGCCGGGACGTTGCTGGATATCGGGCGCGGCAAAAAGGATGTCGGCATCATGCAAGAGATCTTGCAGAGCGGAAGGCGCGCCCTTATCGGCCCTACCCTTCCTGCTTACGGCTTGTATCTATGCGCCGTAGATTATTAGGTGGGGGGAATTTCACTTGATAGTACAGGAAATTGAAACGTCTGCGTAGATTCGACTACTTGATGTTATTAACCCTTGACTTGTTAATGAGACATTTATAAGCCGTCTTTTGCCCGT
>JBHHYQ010000154.1:0-2842 GCA_046757595.1 Candidatus Omnitrophota bacterium | reverse complement strand
TTGCGAGTTCGGCTGCTTTTTGGCCGAACGAAGCCCCTGTCTGAGCAGGACAGGCGCTACCTAATACCAACACCCAAGCCACAGGCCCCCCTCCCTAATCGAAATTCAACTCCACACTCTTTATTGTCCCCTCAATATCCCCGACCTTATGCCTCAGGGAAATAAAATTGGCCTCGAACTGCGAAGGAGAAAGATAAACCCCCTGCCGCAACATCACGCGAAAAAACCGGGCAAACCTCTTCTTGTCGCAGGCGCAGACATCGTCGTAGTCGCGCACCTGGCCCTTACCGGTCCAAAACAATGTCCACAACGAACCTATGCGGTTGAATACAGCCGCAACCCCGCGCCGGCGGATAATGCCCTGCAGGCCCTGCTCCAAGATCCGGCCCTTCTGTTCTAAGGCGTCATAAACCCCCGGCCGCATCAAGGCCTTGATTGTGGCCATACCCGCGGCCACAGCCACAGGGTTTCCCGCCAGGGTCCCCGCCTGATAAACCGGCCCCTGCGGGGCAAGGCAGTCCATTATCTTACGCCGCCCCCCAAATGCCGCCAGGGGAAACCCGCCGCCGACAATCTTACCCAAGACCGTAATATCCGGCCTAATCCCAAACAACCCCTGGGCCCCGCCCCAGGCCACGCGAAACCCCGTAATCACCTCGTCAAAGATAAGGATAACCCCTTCCCTTTGCGTTATCTCGCGCAACCCCTTAAGAAACCCCGCCCGCGGCAAGACCACCCCCATATTCGCCGCTATCGGCTCGACGATAACCGCGGCAATATCCCGTTTATGCCTGGCGAAGGCCTTTTCCACCGCCTCCAGGTTATTAAACGGCAAGACTATCGTATCCCGATAGACCCCAACCGGCACCCCGGCAGAAGAGGCGCGGGAAAGCCCGGCCACCCCCGACCCTGCCTTAACCAACAAGCTGTCGCAATGGCCGTGATAACACCCGGCAAACTTTATTATCTTGCGCCTGCCGCTATATCCGCGCGCCAGGCGAAGCGCAGACATCACCGCCTCTGTCCCGGAACAGGTAAGCCGCACCTTATCCATAGACGGGTAGGCGCGGATTATCAACCGGGCCAGCTCCGTCTCCCCGGGAGTAGGCGCGCCAAAACTCGTCCCCTGCCTCAATGCCCGCGTCGTCTCCGACAAGATCTCACTCGGGCTATGCCCCAAAATCAACGCCCCCCAGGAAAGGCAATAATCGATATATCTATTTCCGTCGACATCGTAAATATAAGCCCCTTTGCCCCGATGGATAAACAGGGGACTGCGGCCCACCGCAACCCAGGCCCGCACCGGGCTGTTCACCCCCCCGGGGATAACCCGCTTGGCCCGGGAAAAATATCCCCGCGATCGGCGTCGACTACCCATAGCGCGCTCCGGATTTCTTGTATTCCCGCGTAGAAAACAACACCTTATAAGGATAATCCCCGATACTGCGGGATATCTCCTCTATAACCCGCAAACACCTTGCCTTATCCCTGTTATGCACCATCGCATAAAGATTGTAATCCCAACCCCGCGCCGTCTTGCGTTGGTAACAATGACTCACGGCATCGAACTCCGCTACCCGCCGGCCGGCGGCGATAATCTTCTTATCCGGGACACTCCAGACGACCATCGCATTATACCTAATCCCCAATCTCCGATGGTTAAGCACCGCGGAAAACTTACGCATCAGGCCACTCTTTTTATACTCCTTCAACCGCCGGATAAGCGCGCCTTCGCCTATGCCTAAAGCCAAAGCCGCGGCCCTAAACGGCCGCGGCCACAAAGAGATATCCCCGCTCATCAACCTAATCACATCCTGTTCCCGCGCCATAGAAAAAACTATCGAGGCCTGTTCTTAATGAGACAAAAACCGACAATGTCACTTTTTGTCTCATTAAGAAGACAAATAATCCCTCGTCACTACTCCCCTTCTCCGCAAATACCCCTTAACCTGCCTTATGCTCAGCTTTCGGTAATGAAACAACGAAGCAGCCAATGCCGCATCCGCCTGCCCTTGGGTCAGTACATCATAAAAATCACGCAGCCTCCCTGCGCCTCCGGAGGCAATAACCGGAATATTCACCGCCGCGGCCACAGACTTGATCAACCCCAGGTCATAACCGTCTTTGGTCCCGTCGCGGTCCATGCTCGTAAGCAAGATCTCCCCTGCCCCCAACCCCTCAACCCTCTTGGCCCATTCCAACACATCCCGGCCCGTATCCCGCCTCCCCCCATGGCTATAAACCCGCCACTCCGTCCCTTGCCTTCCGACTTTTGTTCTCCGACCTCCGACCCCTGTCCTCTGCCCTCCGACTTCCGTCCTCCGCATCTTAGCGTCTATAGCCACGACAATGCACTGTCGGCCAAAGGCCCGCGCCGCCTGCCTTATCAACGCGGGAAACCGCAAGGCTGCCGTATTTATGGACACCTTATCTGCCCCGGCATTAAGCAAGGCCCGCACATCCTTAATCCCCCGCACCCCACCGCCTACAGTCAAGGGAATATAAATATTTTCCGCGGCGCGGCGCACGACATCCAGCAAGATATCCCTCTGCTCGAAGCTGGCGGCGATGTCCAAAAACACCAACTCATCCGCTCCGGCCCGGTCATAAAACGGGGCCACGGCCACCGGGTCGCCGGCATCGCGCAACATCTTAAACCGCGTCCCCTTAACCACCCGGCCGGCCTTAACATCCAAACAAGGAATAATCCGCTTAGCCAACATCACAAAACTATCGAGGCTAAGCCTCGACAAAAGAGTTCCTTATCTCTAAGCCACCCCAATATCGATTAGGCCTGGGGCCGGGGCCTGTGGCTTGGGTGTTGGTATTAGGTAGTGCCTGT
>JBHHYQ010000153.1:0-2847 GCA_046757595.1 Candidatus Omnitrophota bacterium | reverse complement strand
TGTCCGCAGAATACGATGGGCGATTAAAGGTTTGCAAGATTAACGTTGACCAGGGGCAGGCTACGGCCTCGGCATACAATGTGATGTCTATCCCTACCTTGATAATATTCAAACAGGGCAATATCGCCGAACAACTTGTGGGATCGGTATCTAAGGGCCAACTGCAACAAAAGATAGACCGGGTATTGGCCGTATAGCGGATACCGATGGGCAATTTCTTCAGGGAGATTTTTGTCAGGGACAGGAATATCACCCAGGGCCATATCTTAAAGAATGTCGTTTCTCTGGCCGCCCCGTTGATGGTCGGGGCATTGCTGCAGGGGACTCAGAGCTTGGTGGACATGTTCTGGGTCGGGAGCTTGGGCCCGGCGTCTTTAGCCGCGGTGGCAATGAGCGGTATCGTGATAATGCTCGTGTTTACCATTGTCGCCGGGATAGGGATAGGCGCGGTGTCGTTGGTCTCCAGGAATGTCGGGGCGGGAAACAAGAGCGGGGCCGGGCTCTGCGCCTCTCAGGCCCTTATCTTTGGCCTGGCCGTTTCTTTGTTATGGGCCGTGTTGGGATATTTTTGCGCCGAGAAGTTCCTGGCCCTGCTGGGCGCAGACCAAGAGGTAATTTCCGTTGGGGCCGGTTACCTGCGCGTCCTGCTCGTAGGAAATTTTACCTTAAGCCTCCTGCTTATTAACGGCTATATCCTTCAAGGCGCCGGCGATGTCATCAATCCGATGATCTTTATGGTCATCGCCAACCTGTTCAACATCGTCCTTGACCCTATATTCATATTTGGCATCGGCGTGCCGCCGATGCATGTCTGCGGCGCGGCCGTAGCCACGATAATCGGCCAGGGCCTGGCCTTATTTTTCGCCCTGCGGCTCTTGTCTCATTCCCGTTCCCGGGTGCGTATCAAGTTTGGCGAGATAAGGTTAAGGTTGGACATTATACGCGATATGCTTAGAGTGGGCCTGCCGACCTCGTTACAAATCTTTTTCCGTATGGCGATGAGTATGACGATAATCCGTCTTATCGCCGGGTTCGGGACGGCGGCGGTGGCGGCATTCGGGATTATGATGCGTATCCACATCAATGTCTTGCTACCGGCCTTTGCCTTAGGCGGGGCCGCGGCCGCGCTGATGGGCCAGAATTTGGGCGCCGGGAACATTCTGCGGGCGAAAAAGAGCGTCTGGACGGCGACGATTATAGATGTGCTTATAATGTTCGTCGTCGGGTTTGTGTTTTATAATTTTTCCGAAAATATCATCTCCTTGTTTAGCCGGGACCCCCGTGTATTGGCTATCGGGGCGCAGTCGATACGTATCGTGGCTTTCTTTTATGTCTTTATCGCCTTTGGCGTGGTCTTGAACCGCGCCCTGGGCGGGGCCGGGGATACCGTGGTTCCGATGCTGATTACCTTTGTCAGTCTCTGGGCCTATCTTGTCCCCGCGGCCTATTTCGTCGTCCATCATACGCAATGGGGCCTAAACGGCATCTGGTGGGCTATTGCTACATCTTATGCCTTAAACGGTTTACTTACGCTTGTTTGGTTTGAGGTTGGCAGATGGAAAAAATCCAGAACCGAATTATATCTGCCGGCTTCTCAGGTTGTTTCCGGGTAACATCATTTTTCCGTCAGGGGGCGGAGGGAGGCGCCCATAAAAAGATTTTAGAATCGATGACGCCCCATGATAGCGGCGGGGAATTCTTAAACTGGGGAGGCAGCCACAGGAGGTGAAGATATAAGCCAGTTTCTTTGAGCTTGCTCGGGAGAGGGAGCCTGTCGGACCATTTTTATGTGCTTGCTTTCGCAATATGAGGGACAATTTACCACGGAAGATAATATCCGAAAAATTATGCCGAACGATAAGGCTGGACGGATAAGGCGTATTCTTGTTTATGTGCTGTTTTTGAATTGGCTGGTTGCCCTGGTTAAGCTTATTTTGGGCTATGCCATAGACAGCAATTCTATTGTTGCTGACGGCTATCATTCTTTCTCCGATGGGACATCTAATATTATCGGCCTGTTGGGGATATGGTTTGCCTTCCGCCCCCGGGATAAGTCTCATCCTTACGGTCATAAAAAATACGAGACCTTTGCCTCTCTGGGCATTGGCTTTCTTTTGTTTGTTCTTGCCTTTCAGATTATCAAGGCTAGTATTTATAGGTTTTCTCACCTTGTTGCGCCGGATGTTGGACTATATAGTTTGGTGGTAATCTTTGGCACGGTGATTATCAATGCCCTGGTGATGACCTACGAATATCGCGCCGGTAAGGCCTTAAACAGCGATATCCTTGTTTCTGATTCCCGCCATACCCGTTCGGATATCTTGGTGTCTTTTTCCGTAATCGCGGCCCTGATTGCTGTGCGCGCCGGATGGCCTTTGTTCGATCCCCTGGCCGCTTTGTTGATTTCCGGACTTATCGCCCATACTGGGTATGAGATATTGAAAGATGGGTCTTCCGTGCTTTGCGATTCGGCCGTGATCGATACCAAAAAGATTGCTGGCCTGGTTATGGGTGTCAGCGGTGTATCCAGTGTACATAATATTCGTACCCGGGGACGCTGTGATGATGTTTATGTCGATCTGCATGTGCTTGTCCCGGCGGATATGCCTATCCACCGGGCGCATAGCCTGAGCTATAAGATAGAGCGCAGGATAAAAGAAGAGATTGAGGGAGTGTCGGATGTGATTGTGCATATGGAACCGGAAAGCGCGCAGGGATGAGTAATGGGTACGCAAACCCAGTGTCATGCCTGAAAGGGGTCAGTCAATACATCGTTGCCCCCCCCCTTGTCCGAATTGGGACGTTTGAGATTAAAGAATAGCTGATAACTATAGGCCTTGCGTATAA
>JBHHYQ010000152.1:0-2852 GCA_046757595.1 Candidatus Omnitrophota bacterium | reverse complement strand
TTGGCCCGCCCGGCTGTGCAGGCGCTGCTTGAACGACCCCCGGCCAGGATCGTCCCCCCTTTATAAGGAGGATAACAGGGCTCAGGCACCAAGGTATAATCCCCACTGTTTACGAAGGCCAAAGGCAGGTGGGCCAGGCCCTCTTTGGAGCCGATTAAAGGCAGAATCTCTCTGTCCGGACACAGGCCAACGTCAAACCTGCGCCCATACCAGGCGCTTATTGCCCGACGCAAAACCTCCATCCCCCGGTCTAAGGCATAACCGTGATTGGCCGGATCCTTAGCCGCCTGGGACAAGGCGCGGATAATGTGCTGCGGCGTGGGTTGGTCCGGGTCGCCGATGCCAAAGTCTATCAGGTCTGCGCCTTTGGCCTTTGCCGCCCGTTTCCGACGGTCGATCTCGGCGAATAAATAAGGCGGCAGGTTAGTTATACGCAATGACGAATAAGACATACCTTAATGCCATAACCGGGATGAAACACCGGCCGGTATTTTGTAAAAAGTTTTAGGCATGGTCGTTTTTAGCCGCAAAATTTTAAACATTTATTTCACAAAGTACTGTTTTTTATAAATCTTCGCCGACAAAAACCTATCTAAACCTCGAATAAAATACATTTTTCATCAACATCGTTACCGTAAGCGGGCCTACGCCGCCCGGCACCGGGGTAATAAACGAGGCCACTTCCTGCGCCTCAGGCTGGACATCGCCGACTATTTTCCCGTCTATGCGGTTTATCCCCACATCTATCACCACGGCCCCGGTCCTTATCCAGTCTTTTTTTACCAGCCCGGCGCGGCCCACGGCAACTATCAACACCTCGGCGGCCTGAATATGGTCTTTTAGTTTCCCGGCCTCCGATGTCCCGATATGGCAGACGGAGACCGTAGCAAACTTATTCAGCAGCAGCAGAGTTAAAGGTTTACCGACGATCTCACTGTGGCCGACCACCACCGTCTCTTTGCCGCGCAGGTCGAGGCCGGTCTCACCCAGAAGCAACATAACCGCAGCCGGGGTGCAGGGGACGATAGTTTCCCGGCCCAAAACCAGCCGCCCCAAATTTTCCGGGTGCATCCCTTCGGCGTCTTTGGCCGGGCTTATCTGCCGGGCAATGTCTTTATAATCTATGTGTTCGGGCAAAGGCATCTGCAGGATTATGGCGTCTATTTGGGCCTGAGAGTTTAGCTCGCCTATCTTTTGCCTTATACCTTCGGCCGTAGTTTGCTGCGGCAGGTTGTAGAGCCGATAATCGATGCCTACCTCCCCCGCCGCCTTTTCCTGGGCCTTTAGATAGACGCCGCAGGCGGCATCGTCTCCTACGGCTATGCTCGCCAGGGTAATCGGGCGGCTATGTTTATTTTTGTAATCCGCTATCTTTCTTTTCAACTCCTGCCTTATCCTTTGGGAAATCGGTTTTCCCTGCAATAACTGCGCCGACACCTTTCCTCCTTGTTTTATGGTTTTATGTTGACCTTTGCGGACTCGAATGCGGCGCGCATCAATTCTGCCGCGGCTAAGACATCGTTGAGCAGGCAGGCATTGCCTTTTTCCGCAAGAAGTTGGCAAAGAGGCATAGCCTGGCGACTGAGCCGGGCAATCTCTTTTACCACCTTTTGCGACTGCTGTTTGGCCTTTTGTTTTTTTGTCTTGTCCCGGGCGCGGGAAAAGGCGAGGTAATATTTGGCATCCAAATCCACCAGCTCGGTGAACCTTCGGCGCAACCTTTCACTGCGCGCCAGGGATTGTTTTATCTCTTTTTGGCAGTGTTTGTATTTCTCTTTGCCCAAGGTCCAGTTGGCGGCCATACTCAACAGGGCGCAACCCAATGCCCCGCTTAATGCCGCCGCGCTCCCTCCGCCGGGGGCCGGGGTTCGGGCGGCAAGGTGGCCTAAGTAACCCTTGATGGATCTGTGGGCGTAAGACATAATAAGTCGAGGGTTGATAATAACGTCATCTTGTCACCTCTTTGATCGATTTGTCCCCGGACATCTTTTTAAACAAAGACCTCAAAGCAGGGATATCGTTGATAACGGTCTCCCAGACTTTATCCAGCATTACCCCGAAGTATTCATGGATAAGCTTATCGCGCATTCCGGCGATGGCCCTCCAGGGTATTCGGGGTATCTTTTTCGAACACCGGGAGGTATATTTTTGACCGCCTCCCCAATCATCTCCAGCGCCCTGATAACCGCATAGGCCGTTTTATCGTCGTGGGCGAATTCGTCATAATTCATATTATCGACAAATCCCCGGGCGTTGTCCATCGCCTCCAATATATCCTGGATATAGTCGCCTATTTCCCTTTTCACAGATAAATGACCTCGCGCAAGATATGTCGGCCTATCCTTGGCTTTAAGGCCGATTTTTCCACTAAATCCACTTTTGCCCGCAATAAATCAGACAGACGATTTTCCAGTTCTATAAAACCCAACAGGCTTATGCGCGCATGGGGCTTGAATTCGACGAGGATGTCGATATCGCTGTTTTTCTTCTGCTCGCCGCGCGCAAACGAGCCAAAGAGCCCCACCTCTTTTATGCCATATCTTGCGCAAAAATTTTTTTTGTGATTTTTTAACACCCTTTTTATCTTTTCGACAGTTTTATTCATAGTTGTTTTTCGCGCGGTTGATTTTCGACCGGGCCGCGGCCAGGGTGTTTTTCAAAAGCATCGTTACCGTAAGCGGGCCTACGTCGCCCGGCGCCGGGGTAATAAACGAGGCCACTTCCTGCGCCTCGGGCTGGACATCGTCGAGCAGATAAATATTGCCTTTTTTCGCAAGGAGTTGGCAAAGAGGCATATCCTGGCGACTGAGCCGGGCAATCTCTTTTACCACCTTTTGCGACTGCTGTTTGGC
>JBHHYQ010000151.1:0-2871 GCA_046757595.1 Candidatus Omnitrophota bacterium | reverse complement strand
GCGGATGGGGGTGATAAGCGATTTGTGCCGCAGGGTCTCTAAGGCCCTGGGGATAAACTATGCCGGCATAGACATCCTGCCGGACGGAGACGGGGAAAGAAATTATATCCTGGAGGCGCATTCCTTTCCCGGTTATGAGCGGGGGTTTGATTTGATGAGGTTTTTGGCCAATAGGATATAGTAAGATATAGATAGAAGGAGATGTAAAAACGATGAAACGGGAGAGATGGTCATCGAAACTGATATTTATCTTTGCCGCCGTGGGTTCGGCCGTGGGCCTGGGCAATATCTGGCGTTTTCCTTATCTGGCGGGAAAATACGGGGGCGGGGCGTTTCTTATACCGTATCTTGTGATGTTGTCTGTCCTGGGCATCCCTATGTTGATAATGGAGTTTGCCATCGGGCAAAAGATGCAGCTGGGGGCCGTGGGGTCGTTTCGCAAGATACGGCATAAACTGGCCGGCATTGGTTTGAGCGGGGTGCTGAGCGGGTTTGTCGTCGTAGGATACTATGCCGTGGTAATGGCCTGGTGCCTGATATATTTGTTTCATTCCCTGGGCCTGGCCTGGGGGCAGGACACGAAGCAGTTCTTTATGTCCCGCGTCTTGCATAGCAGCGCCCATATCGCAGAGATGGGGTTTATCGTCCCCGGCGTCCTTTTTGCCTTGTTTCTTATCTGGGTAATGATCTATTTCTCCGTCTGGAAAGGGGTAAAGAGTGTGGGCAAGGTGGTGTTGGTAACGATGCCCCTGCCGGTGGTTATCCTGATAGCCCTGCTTATCCGCGGCCTGACCTTGCCCGGGGCACTCTCGGGCATAATCTTTTATCTCAAGCCGGACTTTTCCGCGCTATGGGACCCGGAACTTTGGGGCGCGGCAATGAGCCAGATATTTTTTACCTTAAGCCTGGCCTTCGGGATAATGATCGCCTATGCCAGCTATCAACATAGCGAGAGCGATATCGCCAAGAGCGCGGTAATTACCTCCCTGGTCAATTCCGGGATATCCATCGTGGCCGGTTTCGTCGTATTCTCTACTCTGGGTTATATGTCGCTACAGAGCGGAGTGCCGATATCGGAGTTGGCCGCGGGCGGGCCGGGACTGGCGTTTATCGTTTTCCCCAAGGCGATCTCCCTGATACCCCTTGCCCCCTTGTTTGCCGCCCTGTTCTTTATTATGTTGATTACCCTGGGGATAGACAGCGCCTTCTCTTTGGTCGAGGCCGCGTCCACGATTATCCACGACCGTTTCCCCCATCTGCGCCGCCAGGACATCTCCTTATATGTATGCGTGATGGGGTTTGTCTGCGGGATTGCCTTTACCACATTTGCCGGTCAGTATTATCTGGATATCGTCGATCACTTCATAACCAATTATGCCCTGGTCCTGGTCGGCCTGCTGGAGGCCCTGGCCGTGGGGTGGCTTTATGGCGCGGATAAACTGCGCGCCTATATCAACGAGGTCTCGGATATCAAGATCGGCCGCTGGTGGGAGACGTTGATTAAATATATCATCCCCCTGTTTCTTGCCTATTTATTGCTCGATACCGTTCGTCGGGATATCATCCACCCTTACGGAGATTATCCCCTTTGGGCGTTATTCGGTTTCGGTTGGTTGGTTATCATCGTGATATTTGCCGTAAGTATGTTATCTTCTTATTGTTCCCGGGAGAGGTGAGGAGGAGGAATATGGGCGTGTTCAATGTTCCAATAAAAGTGAGAAATTGGCAGAATAAATATTTACCTGCCGACAAACAAGGTAAAGAGGTAAAATGCGAGGCCTTGGTTGATTCAGGGGCAGCCGAACTTGCGCTTCCCGCAGAATTGATTGAAGAGCTGAAGCTGGAGTTTATCGGAAACGTACAAGTATACACTGCTGATGGGGGACAACATGAATATCGTGTCTTTGGCATAGCAGAGCTAGAGGTGAAGAGGAGAATTTGTCAAGTTCGCGTTATTGAACTTCCTCATCGAGCTGAACCGCTTCTTGGCGCGGTACCTCTGGAAGAAATGGATTGGCACATATCTGCCCTGGAGAAAAGACTTGTGCCCAATCCAAAATCTCCCGAGAAACCGCTTTTGCCTTTGTGCTAAATTCCATAGGGTCGCTGATTTTTGCGTTGTTATAGGCAGAAAGATAAAATATACAGTGATTGCCCGTTATAGCCGGCCGGAGATGGCCGGGATTTGGTCTGAGGAGTATAAGTTTTCCCGTATGCTCGATGTAGAGGTCTTGGCCGTAGAGGCTCAGCATAAGCTGGGGCGCGTTCCCAAAAGATCGCTGGATAAGATAAAGAGGCTTGCCGCATTCGATGTCCGCAGGATAAACGAGCGGGAGAAGATAACGCATCATGATGTCGTTGCCTTTATCGACGAGGTCTGCAGCCATATCGGGACAGAGGCAAGATATTTTCACCTCGGGCTTACCTCTTCCGATATATTGGATACGGCCTTGTCTTTGCAGATGCGCCGCGCCGCGGATATTATCCTGGGCGGTGTCCGCAGGCTTGCGCGCCTTATGCTTTCCCAGGCGAAAAAATACAAATATACCGCCTGCATCGGGCGCACCCACGGTGTGCATGCCGAGCCGCTAAGCTTCGGATTGAAGCTACTTTCCTGGTTTAGCGAGTTAAGGCGCCAGGAGGCATTATTGCTGCAGGCGCGGGATAGCATAAGTTTCGGAAAGCTCTCCGGGGCCGTAGGGACTTATTCCAATATCGACCCCTTTGTGGAACGGTATGTCTGCCGTCGCCTGGGGTTGAGGCCGGAGCCGGTGGCTACCCAGGTTATCCCCCGCGACAGGCATGCGCTCTACCTTGGCCATCTGGCGGTTGTCGGCCGCGGCCTGGCCCGGTTTGCCCTGGAGATAAGGC
>JBHHYQ010000150.1:0-2894 GCA_046757595.1 Candidatus Omnitrophota bacterium | reverse complement strand
TCTGGCGGGACAGTCAGGCGAACCCTCAATAACCCCTCTGCCATTGCCTGCACTTCATTTTTCCCTGCCCGGGGCGTCACCCTTACACGTATAATCCGACTCATCGCCTAAGAAATCTTGGATTATCGAGGCTAAGCCTCGATAATCATTGTTTGTTCTTTAAATCCGGGGGGACGGGGCGCAGGGGTTGCTTTTCTATTTTCTCATAGGCCTGTTCGATGGCCAGATAAGCGCCCCTGTCTTTGCGCGCCTGACTTAAATAAACCGCAGCCTGGGCCAGGATGATGCGCGCCTCGGGCATACCGATGCGCTCGCAGGCCTGGCCTGCGGCATTGGCCAGGACCAGGGCCTGAGGGTCGGCGTTCCCTATGTCCTCGGCGGCAAAGATAACCATTCGCCGGGCGATAAAGCGGATATCCTCGCCGGCGCAAAGCATCTTGGCCAACCAGTAAAGCGCCCCCTGCGCATCCGAGGCGCGCATAGACTTGATAAACGCCGAGATGGTGTCATAATGCCCGTCTCCGGCCTTATCATAGACTACGGCCTTTTTCTGCAGGG
The DNA here is from genome assembly GCA_046757595.1 of Candidatus Omnitrophota bacterium. Classification (GTDB taxonomy): domain Bacteria; phylum Omnitrophota; class Gorgyraeia; order Ghiorseimicrobiales; family Ghiorseimicrobiaceae; genus JBHHYQ01. The sequence goes on along the minus strand of JBHHYQ010000150.1, from coordinate 2,336 downwards.
CCTGTTCCGCGTCCTTAAGGGTGATAACCGCCCCCTGTCGGCCCTTTGCGGCCGCCTCCAGGGCGTTCAGCGCCCGACGGGCATCCCCCTCGCAGGAGCGGGCAATAAAATCCTCGGCCTCCGGGCTCAGGGTAATGCCCGTCTCCCCCAACCCCCGCGTTTTGTCCTGCTGCGCCCGGCGGAGAATACGGCTTATCTCCTCCACGGCAAGCGGCCTTAATTCCCAGACAGGGGAACGGGACAACAAAGGGGCGATGATATAAAAAGAGGGGTTCTCTACGGTTGCCCCGATTAAGACTATCTCCCCCTGCTCCAGATCGGGCATCAGGGCATCTTGTTGGGCCTTGTTGAAACGGTGTATCTCGTCGATAAAGACAACCGTCTTCTTTCCCTGCGCCCTGCGGCGAAGTTTGGCCTGAGAGACCACCTGACGCAATTCCCGCAACGAGGAAGAGACGGCGTTTATGGGCTGAAAGTAGGCGCGGGTAGCGCGGCCCAGGATATAGGCCAGACTGGTCTTGCCGCAACCTGGCGGCCCATAGAGGATAAGGGAAGAAAGGTTGTCTGCGGCGATAAGGCGGGGAAGAAGTTTGTCCCCGGCCAGGATGTGCCCCTGGCCCACGATCTCTCCGATATCTTGCGGCCGCATACGCGCGGCCAAAGGGAGACAAGACTTGCCCCCTGTCTCCATGCGCCCAACGGCAGAACTATCAGAAGAGAAAAGATCCATAGATTATCTATCTCCCGACTTTGACATTTTTCGCCGAAGGGGTCAACAAGTATTCATACGCCCATAATCACGAAACCCGTAACCCACTTTTCTCCCTTCTTGACCTCTCTTCCATAATTTTACAAAAGTCGCTGCTGAGGAGTAAATATCCTTTGATTTTATCGTGCAGGCAACGTAATTTCGCCTTTTCTCTGTAAGGGGCGTATCCTGCAGCGAAAGATAGGGCGTCTAAGGCCCCCATAAGGTCATAAACCGAAAATCTCAGTTTATATTTCCCGCTCTTTAATTTTCTTGCTCTCTCCACGCCATCGACTAAAAACGGTTCCAAATACAAAACACTATGCATAAGCATTAGTTCCTCTTCGTCCAATAAAAAAGATATTCTGGGCTCCTTCATCTCCTTGCTCCTTTCCGTCTTATGCCCATCCAATCCCCGACAAAGCTGAGGCGGCGGAACTTTCCTTCGGCCAGCCCGCCTAAAGACAGTCTTCCCAGGGCAATGCGCTGTAAATCCACTACCTTATGCCCCAGGCCAGCCAACATCAGGCGGATCTGACGTTTTCTTCCTTCGTAGATCGCCATCCTAAAACGCGTCCTTTTCCTGCCTGGCCTAACCTGAGATATCCTGCCGCGGCAGAAATAGCCTCCTTCGATACGCACCCCTTTTTCCAGCTTGCGCCTCTGGGCCGGGGTCAACACCCCCGTAATCTCCACAAGATAGGTCTTGGGGATATTGTGTTTGGGGTGAGTAAGGGCATAGGTGAACTGCCCGTCGTTGGTAAGCAAAAGCAGGCCGCGGGTATCCTTATCCAGGCGGCCTACGGGATGAAGGTGCCTTAAAGAGGGAGGCAATAATTGCATAACCGTCTTATTGGCAAAGGGGTCGCTGCGAGTGGTAACATATCCGGCAGGCTTATTAAGCAGGATATATTCGCAGGACTTAAGGCCGACCTCCTTGTTTTTAAACTCTACCTTATCCCCTGAGGGGCAAACGGTAAAGGAAGGCTCCCGCACTATCCGGCCGTTGACCTTGACATCCCCCTGGCAGATAGCCGCAAACGCCTTGCGCCGCGAACATACCCCGGCCCGCGAAAGAAATACCTGCAGGCGCAACAAAGAATCTCCCTGGCTCATAATTTTGGCAAGATATTCGCGCCGGGACAACAATACCGCCTTTGGCCATTGGCGCCAAAGGATATTTAGGATGCCGGCCTACTCTATGGTCATTGTGACAGAGACGGGGCCGGGCCAGGAGACTACCGTAGGGTTGTCGTGGTTGAAGACAATCGCATCCGTAACATCGAAGCTTATGGTCATCTTGGCGGTATTCTTGCCTATGGTAAAGGGCGCGCTTAATGTCTCGACTACCACAAAGTAGTTGCCATCTACGGTAATATTGGAAGGAAGGTTATCCTGAGGGGCAACCATTGTCCCCAGCTCTGCCGGGGCAGAGGTATCGGCCACCACGGCCTTGCCCCCGGTGCCCGCATCCTGCTGAGTAGTAGTGGTATAATAGGCAGGCGGCTGCCATACTCCGGCTCTCCCTTGTTGTCGTCCCAGAGGTAAAACTCCACCCGCAGGCTATTGTTTACCCTTGCCTCCAACC
>JBHHYQ010000149.1:0-2944 GCA_046757595.1 Candidatus Omnitrophota bacterium | reverse complement strand
TACGGACAAAATCCTGGCTTCTAATCTGTTCATTTGGTAGCGCAAAGGTTGATAACTGTTATCCAACCGGAGGCAACTCTTTCCAGGAGGTGGTTATGGGTTATTTGGGAAAAGTTGGGGTTGTTGTCGTAGTGGTTGTGGCGTTGGCAGGTTATATCGGAGGCGCCTTTGCCTGGCAGGATGGCCCGCGCAAAGGTTATGGCCCGGGGCCTGGTGGGCATCCCGGCGGGCAGTATCCGCCTCCGCCCCCGGGACAGGGGCCGTTCAACGACGAGGTGTTTGCCGCTGTCTCCGATGACGGGTTGGAGTTTGATGTGTTGCCGGGCCCGTTGTTTCGTCATGCCTCGGTGCCGGATGTGGTTATCCTTTCCCGTTCCTCTGCGGCCGGGAGTCGGGGGACGATGTTGTTGTATTTTGTGGATTTTTCCGATGTCCAGGGCCCGGGTTCGGAGGGGATATCCCGGGCCGTCTCTCGTGACGGGCTCTCCTGGCGGGATAAGCAGCCGATAGTTATAGAGGGAAAGGTTAATAAGGGTGCGGCCGTGGACCCCTCCCTGGTGCAGCTTCCCGACGGGAGGATTAGGTTGTATTTTTTTGGTTCGCAGATAACCGCAGGGGATCCGGCAGCGGAGACAGGAAAACACAAGATCTACAGCGCCATAAGCAGCGACGGGGTGAACTTTCGTCTGGAGCCCGGCCTGCGTTTTGCCGCAGAGGGGATTACCGATCCGGAGGTCGTGCGCGTGGGGGAGGAGTGGTTGATGTTTCTCTCGCGTGGCCCGGAGACGCTTTTGGCGCGTTCCGGAGATGGGCTCGAGTTTACCTCAGACAGGGGATTTCGCTGCCGCCGCGGCGGGGTTCCCGGGGCATTGAGCCTTTCCGACGGCCGCGTGCGGCTCTTTCTCAGCGCGGGAGGGGGGATTGTTAGCCTGTCGTTCGACCCGGGGCAGGGGTCTGCCTCCTGGGCCGACGAGGGCCTGCGCCTGCAACCTCGCCCCGGTTCGATAGTCGCCGATCCCTCCCCGGTGATCTTAGGAGATGGACGGCATTATCTCGTGTTTAAAAAGAAGGCGATGTGAATATAGCCAATGTCCACATCCACACTGCCGTCTTTGAGATTGCAAGACGATAAAAATCCTTGCCTATGCCAGGAAAGGATGACGCAGACAAACCAGGCGTAATATGAACAGGCTATTTGTTAGGGCAGTAGTATTATCTATCTTAATTGTCGCTGTTTGTGGCTTGGTGGTCTTTTCTTACGCCGGCGGCAACCCTCCGCAAAGATTTATCCTCGGCAGCGAGGAGCACCTCTTTTACGGCGGCTATGCCGATGCCTCGGTTATCCGTCTGGACGACGGGACATACCTGATGTATCTAAGCCGCAACAGAGAAACAGGGGAGCGTCACGGGGTGTTTGTTTTGAGTTCTACAGATGGCATCAGATGGGAACGGGAGACGGCAACCGTGTTGCCTGACGTGGCCGTGGGCCGGGCCGTGCGTTTTCCCGGCGGTGTGCGCTATTACTATCACCAGCCGCCGGGAAGGAGGGTCAACCGCGGCAGCATCGTAAGTTCGTTTTCCCGCAACGGCATCAGCAACTGGCAGTATGAAGGGGGGCGCATCGAACCACGGCCGGGCTATGCCGCAGTCGGTCCTACCATAATCCGCCTGCGGGACGGCACCTACAGGATGTTTTTTCACGAGGCAAAGTTAGGCGAGGACGGAAAGATGCCCCGGGTTCCCGAGGCTGAGATTGTCGGCGCCTCTTCGCGAGATGGGCTTAGCTGGCAGCGCGACACCAGCCCTTCTATTGTCTCGGAAAAAGCCGTAGAAGGCGGCCGTGTCCTCAATGCCCGACACCCCTTTGTAATGCCCTGGAAGGACGGGTACCTGATGTTTTACTGGGCGCATCGCCTGATATACGCCGCATATTCTCGGGATGGATACACCTGGCAGAAATTGGGTTCTACGGGTATCCACGGCGCCGACCCTCACCTTATACCGCTTGGGGCCGGAAGATACAGGATTTATTACGGAGGCAGGTGTAGGCATAAACCGCGATGTTTTGCCTACCCCGGCCCCGGGGTTATCAACACCGTCATCCTTAAGATTGAGTAATCCGCTTAAGGGGATTATCGCGCCCCCAGGGCCCAATTATCGGGGCCAGGACCCGATAATCCCATATATTAACCCTTGACTTATAAATGTCTCATTAATAAGTCAAGGGTTAATATATGTCTGCTGCAAAATCTGCCAGAGGGAGATTGATTGTATTGCGCATTTCTTCCCGCCTCTTTAGTATGGCTTCTATATTCTTCAATGTGTCTGCCTTGTAGTATCTTTCCCCGCATTGTTCACATACACCTGCCGGCACATTGTCGATTACGGCAATAAGCCGCTCTCCCCACCAGCAGTCCTTCTGGACTATCCTTGGACTAACCTTACCTCTGCAAAAAGAACAATCATCATAAGTCATCTCTGCCTCCTTCGGGTCTTAGGGCCTATCCACTTAGGTAACAAGGGGATATAAACCGTAATTCGGCGTGAGAGGAATATTCGTAATCACCACTACTGACCTTTTCTTTTATCCAGGCAATGGTTGTAGGCATATTTTAATTATAGTATATTACTCGTAGATGTCAAGGTGTTTATTGACCCTTGACTGGAGGTGTAATAATTTACCGCAGAGGGCGCTGAGGACAAGGTCACCGGGTCACTGATTTCGGTGCTCCGACCCATCCACTGGATGGGTACCCCGCGGTGCTCGGTGCTCGTTTTTCGCTTTTCGCTTTTCGTTTTTCGCTCTTCAGTCTTGTTTTAGACATTGTCAGTTTTGTAACATTATTTTAAAAAATTTCTCCGCTTGGGCCGGGATTGTGGTATAATGGGATAGTTATTAACCCTTGACTTGTTAATGAGACATTTATAAGCCGTCTTTTGCCCG
>JBHHYQ010000148.1:0-2964 GCA_046757595.1 Candidatus Omnitrophota bacterium | reverse complement strand
GGAGTTGTTATGGAGAAGATTAAGAAGTTGTTGGAGGCAGGGGTACACTTTGGCCACCAGACCAGGCGTTGGAACCCTAAAATGGAGAAGTATATCTTTGGAAAGAAAAACGGCATACACATAATTGACCTGCAGAAGACGGATAAAGCATTGAATTCCGCCCGGGAGTTTCTCTTGAATTTAGCATCTCAGGGAGGGACGGTGCTTTTTGTGGGGACAAAGAAGCAGGCTAATCCTGCGGTTAAAGACGAGGCCAAACGTTGCGGTATGTTTTATATTTGTCATCGCTGGCTGGGGGGGTTGCTTACTAATTTTGCCACGATAAAAAAGAGCATCCAAAGGTATAAAGATTTAGAAAGGATGAAGACCGACGGGACATTCGATAAATTAAGCAAGAAAGAGGTGTCTCGCTTACTAAAAGAGATGGAGAAGCTGCACAAGAATCTTGAGGGGGTTCTGGAGATGGAGAAGCTTCCGCAGGCGTTGTTTGTCGTAGACACTAAATCGGAAGATATTGCTATTCGTGAGGCAGAGAAATTATCCATCCCCGTATGCGGCCTGGTAGATACTAATTGCGATCCGGATAAAATCGATTATCCGATACCGGGAAATGATGATGCGATAAAATCCATTCGTTTGATCGCCTCGATGTTGGCGGATACGATTATCGAGGGGCGTCGATGTTTTCTGGATTATTTGGGGGAGGATTTGGTCCGCAAGGAAGGGGAGAACGGGCAGCAGGACGATGTTGTCGGGAAGGATAAAAGTGATAATAATGAGGCGGAAAATGTATCCGAGAAAGATAGCGACAGAGCCGAAAAAGAAGAAATTGTTTCCAGCGAATCTCAAGAAGTGAATAATGACAAAGAAAAAGACGGTAAGGAAGATAACGAAGAAAAGGAGAAAGGGAAATGAGCTCGATTGATTCCAACGACATAAAAAAATTACGTGAATTGACTTTTTGCGGTGTAATGGAATGTAAAAGGGCGCTGGAAGAGGCTCAGGGAGATATGGAGGCCGCGCGCAAGATACTACGCAAGCGGGGAATGCAGCTGGCGGCAAAAAAGTCCCAGCGGGAGGCCCGGGCGGGGAAGGTGGAGTCTTATATCCATTCCGCGGGGAACATCGGCGTCCTTCTGGAAATAAACTGCGAAACCGATTTTGTCTCTCGTAACGAAGAATTCTGTAAGCTGGCCAGGGATGTGGCGATGCAGATTGCCGCGATGCAACCCGAATATATCGGAAAAGACGATGTTCCGGAGGAGATAAGAAATAAAAATAAAGAAGATGGTGATTTTTTTCGTCAGGTATGCTTGTTGGAACAGCCGTTTATCAAAGACCAGGGGTTGACGATCAAAGAATACATCTCTTCGGTTATCGCCAAGACCGGAGAAAATATCGTCGTGCGCCGATTTGTCCGGTATAAACTGGGGGAGTAGGTATCAGGATATGTTTTGGGACGCACTACCGAAATACAAAACCTTGACACCTTGACACTATAATGAAGCCGGCATACAAACGTATAGTCTTAAAACTGAGCGGGGAGGCCTTGCAGGGGAGCAAGAGGCATGGTATCGATCCCGATGTCTGTGTTTCCATCGCCCGCCAGATAAAAGAGGTTGTGAAGTCGGGGGTGCAGGTTGCATTGGTTGTGGGCGGGGGAAATATATTCCGCGGGGAAGAGGACCGTAAGGTGTTTGATATGGACAGGTCCGTGGCCGACTATATGGGGATGTTGGCTACGGTTATCAACGGCCTGGCCCTGCAGGATACACTGGAAAAGGCCGGCGTCCCGACGCGGGCCCAGACGGCGATAGAGATGCACCAGGTTGCCGAGCCTTATATCCGCAGGAGGGCCATACGACATCTGGAAAAGGGGAGGGTAGTAATTTTTGTCGGCGGGACAGGTAATCCTTATTTTACTACGGATACCGCGGCGGCATTGCGAGCTGTAGAGATAAACGCCGACGCTATCCTCAAGGCGACCAAGGTTGATGGTGTCTATTCCGCAGATCCCGTCCGGGACAAGGCGGCAAAGAAGTATCGCCGCCTGAAATACATAGATGTCTTGAAGCGGGAACTCAAGGTGATGGATGCGACATCCATTAGTTTGTGTATGGTCAACAAGCTCCCCATAGTTGTATTCAATTTACTTCGTTCGGGGAACATAAAGCGGGTAATCTTGGGACAAAAGATCGGAACGTTGGTAAGTGGTAAATAGTGGTGGGTGGAAGGTGGCCATACGATAGGAGCGGTCATCCTTTCGTCTTGGCGAAGCGCTCGTCTCTCGTCTATCGTTTAAGAGGAGTGAATATGTCTACGAAAGAAATCTTGCGCCAGGCAGAAGAAAAGATGAAAAAGGCTCTGGAGTCGGTGCGGCGTTATTTCAATGAGGTGCGCACCGGGCGGGCCACCGTGTCTTTGGTCGAGGGGATAAAGGTTAATTATTACGACACCCCGACGATGCTTAAGCAGCTGGCATCTATCTCCGTAGGCGATGCCCACTTGTTGATTATCCAGCCCTGGGACCCGTCTTTGATTGCGGAGATAGAAAAGGAGCTGTCGAAATCCAATTTGGGCGCCAACACCTCCAATGACGGCAAGGTCGTGCGTTTGTCTTTTCCTCCTTTATCCAAAGAGAGGCGGGAGGAGCTGGCCAAGGTGGTAAAGAAGATGGCCGAAGACGGCCGGGTATCCCTGCGCACTATCCGCCGCGAGGCCAACGAGGCGATAAAGAAGGCCGAGGCGGATAAGGCAATATCCGAAGACGACCGCTTCAAGGCTCAGGACCAAATACAAAAACTAACCGACCGCTATATCGCCAATATAGAGGAGATATTGCAGGAAAAGGAAGAGGAATTGCTGGGAAGAACCTAATAACTCAATAAACTCAACAAACTCTATACCTCAACAAACTCAATAAACTCAATAAACTAAAATATGGGCCGCTAGCTCATCGGGTAG